>CAYZIQ010000109.1:0-9917 GCA_964478375.1 uncultured Chloroflexus sp.
ATCGAAATCGTCATCGAGATCTGCGTCGCCCGTATAACCGCACTGGCCGACGCGCGGCGAGTTGACCACCGGCAGGAACATTTCCTCGCCGCACTTGTGTTTCCGGGCGTGCTGTTTGCACAGCCAGGCCTGTGGCCCCTCGTAGATGCACTGGCTGCATACTAGCGTGGCCGATTTGTCGCATTTGAAGCAGTGGATGTCGGGCGGGTTGTTGCGCGCCAGAATACGGATTTCTTTGCTCTGTCTAGCCATTGCCTGCTCTGCCACGACTTTCAGGGATAGGTCGGTGGTCGTGCCGAAGTCGTATTCGTGAGCGAACTCCAGTCCGGCTTGCAGGACGGTGTACAGCCGTGCGCTCATGTTTTTAGGTTTCTCCCCCCAATAATCATAATCCGGATCAACACTGACTTCGTAGCGCTGTGCACCAATTGTGAACGCGCTCAAGTGTCCGCAGCACTCCAGCCAGATATCGCGCAGGAACTGGTCGAGATTCACCAACTTCGCGGAAGCCGGGACTTCCAGGTGCAGCCAATAATCCGGCGCGTACGTTCCCCAGACATTGATCCAAAAAGCTTTCTGCTTCTTGCGTTCCGGCGAGGCAGCCGCCTGCGCTTGCAGGCATTTCTTCAGGTGGCGGGAGATGGCATTCTTGGCAAATTCTTTCCCGCACAGTTCACATTTTCCGGTGGACATTGGGCCGGTCATGTTTATTTCTCCTTTCGTGGGATTTTCTAAATCTTACCCGCTGCCCGCGCCCGCGCCAGCACATTTTGCGCGGCCTTGACCAACGGCAGGTCAATCATCTTGCCATCCAGTGCAAACGCGCCGGACCCTTTGGCCTGATGCTTCTCGAAGACCTCCACCAACTGCAGCGCGTGGGCGATGGCCTCGTTTTCCGGCGTGAAAGCCCGCTGGACAGGCGCGACCTGGTTGGGATGGATGATCTGCTTGCCAGTGTAACCCAGCCGCGCCCCAAACTCTGCCTCGCGGCGAACTTTCTCGATGTCGCGGAAGTCAATCGTTACCATGTCAATCGCCTGCAAACCATATGCTGCCGCGGCCGTGACCACCGCGCTGCGCGCGTGGAAGACCTCCCAGGCTTCCGCACTGCGCGTCGCGCCGACTGAGGCGGCAAAGTCCTCCGCGCCGAAGATTAGAGCATCCAGACGCGGGTGGGCGGCGATCTCCTTCAGGTTCAGGATACCCATGGCCGTTTCCACATCCACGATCAGGCGGACGGAATTGAGCGGCCAGCCATTGGCGAATTCGGCCGCCTCGATGGTTTCGCTGGCCCATTGGATTTGTTCCGGAGATTCGATTTTTGGGATGACAATGCCGTCAGGATGATAAGGTAAAACTGACTCGATATCGTCTTTTTCCAGCCCCGAGCCGACCGCGTTGATACGCGCCAGTTTTTCAGAACGATCAAAGTCCAGCTCGCGCAACGCCTGGGCTATTGTCTGGCGCGCCTCGGCTTTGCGGTTCGAGGCTACGCCGTCTTCCATGTCCATGCAGATGCAGTCCACCCCCAGGGTGAGGGCTTTTTCGATCTTGTGCTGGTCGTCGCCGGGTACATAGAGCAGTGCACGTCGAGAGTGCATCGAACCTCCAATCCTCCCCATTATCGCACAAAACAGTTCTCTGCTGGCAATAAATCGGCACTATTCTCGGCAGACTGGCTTTCCAAGACGCTAGCCCCGCTCTGGCTGATGTTCAGCGGGAAGACGCGCGCCCTCACCCCGGCCTGTTCGAAAGCCTGCTGCATAGCGGCCCCGATCCCGGCCTCGGCCGGCTGGCCGGAAAAGGCGATCAGGCTGGGGCCAGCTCCCGAAAGCGCTACTGCACGGGCCCCGGCTCCTTTTGCGGCCTTGATCGCCTCCTGTGCGCCGGGGATGAGCGGCAGCCGGTAGGGCTGGTGCAAGGCATCATCCATCACTTTGCCGAGCAGGGTGAGATCCCCGCTTTCGAGCGCCTTGATGACCAGCACTACCCGACTGAGATTGAAGATCGCATCTTGCCGTAATATGTATTCGGGCAAGAGCTCGCGGGCGGTTTGGGTTGGGAAATAGAAATCAGGCATCACCACGGTGATGGCCATGGGACTGACCAGCAGTTTGCGCGTGACGATCTGGCCGTCAGCGATGACCGAGGCCACCAGCCCTCCCAGCATGGCCGGGACGACATTGTCGGGATGGCCCTCGTTCTGGGTAGCCATGGTGAGGATCTCCTGACGCGAGAATGGCTCACCGAGCAAGGCGTTGGCGCCCAGTAAGCCGGTCAGCATGGCGGCTGAACTCGACCCCATCCCCGAGAGAGGCGGGATACGGTTGAGGCAGTGGATGGTCAGCCCGTCAGGCGTTTTGCCCACCAGCGCGTACAACTGCAGAGCTGCACTGAGGATTGCATTCCGTTCGTCGGTGGGAAGTGTCTCTTTCCCTTCACCCGCTATGGTGATGATGATCTTCCTATCGTCGGTCTGGAGGAATTTCGCCTCGTTCCAGAGGTCGAGGGCCAAGCCGAGAGCGTCGAAGCCGGGGCCCAGATTGGCGGTCGTCGCCGGGACGCGTACGTGGATGATTTTCATAGCAACACCTCCTCCAGGGCGTCCAACCGGGGCGGGACGATGACCGGCTTTGTCATTTCTTGGGTGATGATCTCGGGGTCTTTCAATCCGTGGCCGGTACAGATGGCGACGATTCGTTTGCCCTTGGCGTCGAATCGCCCGGCGACGATTTCGTGGGCCAGTCCGGCCAGCCCTGCCGCCGAGGCTGGCTCCGCCCAGATGCCTTCCAATCGAGCCAGTGCCCGCTGCATGGACAGAATCTCCGCGTCGCTGACGGCGATGATCCGCCCGCCCGACTCTTGCGCAGCCTGCAGGGCCTGTTCACCACGTGCCGGGCATCCGATGCGGATGGCGGTGGCGACTGTCTCTGGATGATCCACTGGGTGGCCGAGTACGAGCGGGGCTGCCCCTTCGGCTTGCACGCCGAGAATGTGCGGCAGTCCACTCGATTGCAGAACGTGGTATTGGCGAAAGCCGGCCCAATAGGATGTGATATTCCCGGCGTTGCCGACCGGCAGGCATAGCCAGTCGGGGGCGGTAGCGAGCGCGTCGCAAATCTCGAAGGCAGCCGTCTTCTGTCCCTCGATGCGATAGGGATTGATCGAGTTAACCAGGCAGATGGGATGCTTTTCACTGATCTGCACTACCATCCCTAGGGCGTCATCGAACGAACCCTCTACCTGGATAACCTGTGCCCCGTAAGCCAGCACCCCGGCAAGTTTACCGGCCGCAACTCTTCCCTGTGGGATGAGCACGATGGCGCGCAGCCCGGCGCGGGCGGCGTAGGCCGCGGCCGAGGCAGCGGTGTTGCCGGTCGAGGCGCAGATGACGGCCTGGGCGCCGCGCCCGAGCGCCTCGCTGACCGCAGCCGTCATGCCTCGGTCCTTGAACGAACCGGTAGGGTTCATCCCCTCGAATTTGATGAGCAGTTCGAACCCGCTGCCCAGTTGCTCAACCAGTCGCGGGGCAGGAATGAGCGGCGTACTTCCCTCCAGCAGGGTAACTGGGCAGGTGTGGATTGGCAGATCAAGCAGGGATCGGTAGCGGTGCAAGACTCCTTGATATGTGGACATGTGCCTCCTGGAATAAAAAAGCCTCCGAAGCGAGTGGACTTCGGAAGCCGGGGATCAACAGGTACGACTCAACGTCCGCTCACGCTGGTGGCAGGGGAAGAGTGATAGTGATGGTGTTAGCTGTATTCACAGCAGCGGTCAGATGAGGTACAGACATCTTGTTTACCTTAGGGTCGCATTATACTTCGTTTTGCCGAATTGGCGGAAAGAATTTGGATCAGACACCCGACCTCTTGGCCCGATGATAACATCTTTCCACAAAAAACAGGTGCAAAGCCACTGTCGCTCTGGTCTTTTTCTAGTAAAATGGATTTGTCTATCGAGCAAAATCCATTCAAGGAGGAACAACGTATGAGACCCGTGTATGCCATTTCGGGCGGGGTTTCGAAGTTTGCCAAGGCCCGGCCCGACAAAACTTTTCAGGCGGTAATCAAAGAGGCTTACGATTACGCCATCGCCGACATCGGCCTGGACTTCGAGTCGTTCACGCGCATCGTGGACGGATCGGTGGCCTCGTATTTTTCGGACCATTTTGCCCGCCAACTGATGGCCGGCATCATGGCGCATGACTACCTCGGCCTTTGCCCCAAGCCCAGTCACCGCGTGGAGGGCGGCGGTGCGACGGGCGGCATCTGCTTCCAGGAAGCGTGGAAGAACATCGCTTCGGGTCACATGGACGTGTGCGTGGCTTACGGCTTCGAAATCATGTCCCATGTGGAAACCTGGAAAGGAAACGAGTTCATCGCTCTTGCCTCCGACGTGTCGTTCGACTATCCCGTCGGAGGTTTTTATTCGGGCTATTACGCCATGATGGTGACGCGCCACATGAAGGAATTCGGCACCACGCCCGAACAACTGGCGCACGTCAGCGTGAAGAATTACATCAACGCCTTCCACAATCCATACGCGCAGAAGAGCCAGCGAATTACGATTCAGGATGTCCGCAGCGCGCCGATGGTGGCCTGGCCGCTCACCCGCCTCGACATCTGCGTGATGTCCGACGGCGCGGCGGTGGCCATTCTTGCCTCTGAAGAGGGGCTCAAAAAACTCGAAGCCGCGGGTGCAAAGATTGCGCGTCCGCTCGTGGAGGTGACCGGCATCGGGCGCGGTACGGACGCCATGCGCATGGCCGACCGCCCGCATGTGGATTACGATGCATTCATGTGCGATTACGCCACCGAGCAGGAGAAGTCATCGGATGAGACGCGCGCCTATTACAAGAAATTGTGGGCTCACGGAACGCGCTATCCTGGAGTCCACTCCTTCCGCGCCGGGCGCACAGCGGGCAATATGGCCTGGAAACACGCTGGCATCGAGGATCCGCTCCACGAGCTGAGCTTCGTCGAATTGCACGATGCCTATACCTCCAGCGAAATCCAGACTTACGAAGACCTGGGCCTGTGTCGCTACGGCGAGGGCGGCCCCTTCGCCGCTTCGGGCAAGGCTTTCATGCCCGGCCTGGACTACGGCCTGAAGTTGCCCGAAAAGCCGGTCTGCCCCGTCAACCCTTCCGGCGGCCTGATCGCTTGTGGACACCCCGTCGGCGCGACCGGGCTGATGCAGGCCGTCTTCGCCATCTGGCAGTTGCAGGGCAGCATCCAGAAGCATTTCCGCGATGACAGGCTCCAGGTCAAAAACGCGAAGCGGGGCGCGATCCACTCGCACGCCGGTACCGGCACGTACGTTACGGTGTCGGTGTTGGAGTGCGAAGGATAAATTCTGGAGTCCGTCGGCTTGCCGACGACGCTGGAGCAAGCTCCAGCACTCCAGAGCTAAGGAGAAACAACGATGGCTGAATTACCCTCTCGAAGAGAAGAAACGCTGGGCGGCTATATTGTCCACGGTGTGCCGTTCCCGGTGGATACCGACCCGGATTCGCTGGCTTTCCTCAAGAGGATGGCCCCCATCCTGATCGAGCAAGAATACAAAATTACTTACTTACATTCCTATGGACAGGACAGCCCCTGGTTCGCTGGCTTGGCCAATAAGCATTTACTCGCCAGCCGTGATCCGGAGTCGGGCTACACCTACGCCAATCCGCGCGGCCATGACATGTTCAGCGGCGCAGAGACCGAGTGGATTGACATCACCGACCGCCCGGCCAAAGTCCACGCCTTCACCGTCTGCCACTTCGGCTCGGAGGAGTTCCTGCCGGAATGCCCGTTCGTGCTGGCGTTGATCGAAATCGAGGGCGTGAACACTCTGCTCTTGACCCGGCTGATGGGTGTGGACCCCTACCAGGCCTCGCTGGACTGGATCGGCATGAAAGTGCGCCCGTACTTCCTGCGGAACAGCAAGTTCAAGCCGACCGACGTATATTTTTCGCCGTCATGAATACGATAGCTATCCGGACCTCGAGCCTGCGCCGCGATTTCGGGCCAATCCACGCCGTGGACGATGTTTCGCTCGGAATTGCCGCCGGGACGGTTTTCGGCTTCCTCGGTCCGAACGGCGCGGGCAAGACCACTACCATCCGCCTGTTGCTCGGCCTGCTGGAGCCGAACGGCGGCCGCGCAGAAGTGCTCGGCTTCGACACGCGTACCCAGGCCGACGACATCCGCCAGCATAGCGGCGCGCTGCTCGAACACAGTGGCCTGTACGAGCGACTGACTGCCGAAGACAACCTGGAATTCTACGGACGCGTCTGGCACATGTCCAAAGCCGACCGCCAGGCCCGCATCCAGGGGCTGCTCACCGATATGGGCTTGTGGGAGCGCCGCAAGGAAGCCGTCGGCACGTGGAGCCGAGGCATGAAACAGAAACTGGCCGTTGCCCGGACTCTGCTCCACCGCCCGACGCTCATCTTCCTGGATGAGCCGACAGCGGGGTTGGACCCGGTAGCAGCTGCTGCCTTACGCGAAGACCTGTCCGCGCTGGCGACGCGCGAGGGCGTGACCATTTTCCTGACCACGCACAACCTGGCCGAGGCCGAGAAACTCTGCCAGCGCGTGGGCGTCATCAACAAGGGACGCTTGCTGGCGATGGGCACGCTGGACGAGCTGCGCGCTCATAATGAGGTGCCGCGCGTCGAGGTCACGGGCGGAGGCTTCGGCGAGGCGGTGCTCTCGAAGTTGCGCGGCCGGCCCGAGGTCCGTGGCGTAGCGGAAAAGAACGGGAAGTTGTCCATTGACCTCCAGCCGGGAGTCCCGACCGCCCCGCTCTGGGCTGGACACGCCAACAGGCGATTGACTTCATGGCCGCGAACACCTCCTCCACGCTGCTCAACATCACCAACGAGGTGGATCGCTACATCGCCTGGCCCGGCCAGGCGCTGGCTTACAAGATCGGGGAGTTGAAGATTCGCGAGCTGCGAGCATTGGCCGAGAAAGAACTCGGCGAGCTGTTCAACCTGCGCGAATTCCACGATGTGATCCTGCTGGCGGGCGCGCTGCCGCTGGATGTGCTCGAAAACCGCGTGGGCGAGTGAGTGAAGAGGCAGAAATGAGAATCAAAACAGGTTCCGATAAGGAACCCGTGTTTGCCGATCAAGGGGTTGTTTTCCTACGACAAGCCTTCGGCGTGAGCGGACTTCGTCTGAGCCTTCGGCCCGAGCTCAGGCCGAGGGCTCAGTCGAAGACCTCAGGCGAACGCTCAGGGCAGACTTTCCAACTTTCAAGCCCACTAATCTGAAACCAATTTCGCCACCGTCACGCCCGCGCCGCCTTCCTTTTCGCTGCCCTCCTCGAACGATTTGACGTGCGGGTGTCCTTTGAGCGCAGTGCGCACCTCTTGACGCAGCTTGCCGGTCCCTTTACCGTGAATGATGCGCACGAACGGCATCCCGGCCAGGAAGGCGCGGTCGAGGTAATCTTCGAGCATGGACAGGGCGTCCTCGGCCTTTTGGCCGCGCAGGTCGAGTTCCAGGCCAGGGGAAGCGGCAAGTGGCGAGTGACGAGTGACGGGTATCGTAGTTTCACTGATTACTGATGACTGATCACTGTTCACTTCTTTACGCTTAAGCTCCTCCAGCGGGGCACGCATGCGCAGCGCGCCGGCCTGGATTTCGGCATCCTCCCCAGCAATGGAAGTGACCCTCCCTTCCATGCCGAGTTTGTGCAGGATGACCTTCTCGCCAATTTTTATCGGTTCGCGTGAAATCGGCTTGCTGCGACTGCTGCCTGCTTTCTGTCTCCTGCTCACTGGCTCTTGTATTTTCTCTTTCGCTAATTCCACTTCTTCTTCGATTGCCTTCAGTGCATCTAGCGGCTGGCGTGCTCTCTTCAACTCGTCTTTGAGCGTTTCGAGCTGCGCCTTCAGGATTTCCACTTCCAGCTCGCCCTCGGCGCGCGCCTGCTTGAGCACGGCCTGCCGTTCTTCCTCGATCCTTTCGAGCCGTGCGGCCAGCTCGCGTTCCAGTCGCCGCGCCTCGGAACGGGCGCGTTCGGCCTTTTCGCTCTCCTTGAAGGCGATCTTGCGCTGCTGGTGGATGTCGCCGAGCAGCTTGTCGGCGCGCAGGTCGTCGGGGTTGATCTCGCTCCTCGCCGCAGCAACCACGGACTCGGGTAGTCCGAGTCGCTGGGCGATGGCTAAGGCGTTGGAGCGGCCCGGGAGACCGATGGTCAGGTGATAGGTGGGGCGCAGAGTCTGGATGTCAAATTCCAGAGAAGCATTGACGACGCCCGGTGTGCTGTGGGCGAAAGTCTTGAGTTCGGGATAGTGCGTGGCGACGAAGGTGGTCACGCCGCGCTCGAGTAAGTACGAGAGGATAGCGCGCGCCAACGCCGAGCCTTCCTGCGGATCGGTGCCGGCACCAAGCTCATCCAAAATGACCAGCGAGCGTTTGTCGGCTTTCTTCAGGATGTGGACGATGTTGGTGACGTGACCGGAAAAGGTGGAGAGGGATTGCTCGATGGATTGCTCGTCGCCAATGTCGGCGTAGATGGCCTGGAAGCAGGGCAGCTCCGAGCCGGACTGGGCAGGGATGTGCAGCCCGGATTGCGCCATCAGCGCCAGCAGGCCGACCGTCTTGAGCGAGACGGTCTTGCCGCCCGTGTTGGGGCCGGTGATAACGACGGCGAACGTCCCAGCGGCGGGGTCAATCGTGATTGGCACCACCGTTTCCGGATCAAGCAGCGGGTGACGGGCGCTGAGCAACCGGATTGACGATTGACGATTTACGATTGCCGATTGTGATTCTGCCCGCTGACGGCTGACCGCTGACTGCCCATGAAGAATCGGCTCGGACCCGCGAACTGCTTCTGCGTACTTGGCCTTGGCAAAGGCCAGATCGAGTTCGGCCAGCGCGGCCACGCCTGGGACAATTTCCCCGGCCAGCGCACCGACTTGCTCCGAAAGCGCGGCCAGGATGCGGCGGACTTCGTCGCGCTCGGCCAGTTGCAGCTCTCGGAAGGTGTTGTTCAGCTCCACCACCGCCAACGGCTCGACGAACAGGGTCGCGCCGGTGGACGACTGGTCGTGGACGATGGCCTTGACCTGACCCTTGAATTCCGCTCGCAGCGGGATGACGTAGCGTCCGTCGCGCTGGGTGATGAGGGCTTCTTGCAGCTTGGAGGCGGTGGCGGGTTCGGTGAGATACTTCTGTAGCCGTGCCAACAGCCGGTCGTGGGCGATGCGCACTTCGCGCCGGAGGGAAGCCAGCTTTACCGAGGCGTTGTCGAGCACTTCGCCATTCTCGGCGATGGTGCGCGAGATGGCCTCCACCAAGCCGGATGGCGCTGGCAGGCGCAGGGCGATCTCGGCGAGGTGACTATACTGCGCGGCGTGCTTCTCGAAGTAACGGCGCAGGTCGCGCGTCGAGACCAGCGTGGATTGTACGTTCAGCAATTCCTTCGGGTCGAGCACACCCCCATGCGCTGCCAGATCTACCTGCTCGCGAATGTCGTGCGCGCCGCCAATGGTCAGGTCTTGCGTGGAGAGCAACTTGCGCGCTTCGCTGGTCACGGCCAGACGCTCGAAGGCATCCTCGAAATCGGGGGTCGGGGATAGGTCGCGCGCCAATTCAGCCGAGGCGGAGAAATCACAATAGTCCGCCAGGCGGGCGAGGATCTTGGGGTATTCGAGGATGGAGAGAGTTTTTGAATCCATGGATTAAACGCAAAGGTGTACAAAGTATATCAGCAAAACCTTCGGGTGGTTGGAAACGAACTTCACGATGGTTCTACTGTGCTGACCAGCATCTAAACTTCATTCCCATATTCGAAGCATGGTAATGATAAAGTAGAAAGAAGCCTGGGATTGAAATCCAAGACTAAGAAATCAAGCCCACTCTAATATTACAGCGCAAGGTTGCAAACAGGCAGGCTGAGTAATTTTGACAAGGA
>CAYZIQ010000110.1:0-9843 GCA_964478375.1 uncultured Chloroflexus sp.
GCAAACCCACGGGATTTTCGATGCCGCAAACAAAGCAATGGCGCGAGTTGGGTTGGAGGAGACCGACAGAAGGTTTTCTGCTATTTTGCATTTTACTTGAGCAATCCTTTCGTTGTTTTTTGCTGCGAGTATGACCGCCGTATCTGACGTTTCTATTATACTTCTCTATAAGTTGGGGTCATTTTCCCCATCTGTGAATTCACTTATGGAATTTGCTATTCTCGGTGGGAGTGTATAATATCCAACGATAACTATAATTGGACAACCAATGGCCATTTCCCGCATCGTCCGCACAAAGATCATCCCGCCGCCGCGCAATGCGCGCACGCTTCCCCGCCCGCGCGTCAGTCGGATATTGGCGGGCGCGCTGGAGTACCGTCTGACCATCCTTCAGGCAGGTGCAGGATACGGAAAAAGTACGGCGCTGGCTGAACTGGCCAGAGAAATCCAACCGCTCATTTGGTACCAGGTCAGCGAAGAAGACAGTGATCCGCTCGTCTTTCTGCTGCACCTTTTCTACGCGACTCGGCTGGCACTGCCTGACATGCCCGACCTGCCCGTTGCTTACCTGGAAGCCTGGGACGGTTCGCAAGGACCGTTTCCCTGGCGCGGGGTGTTGGATCAATATATCAACCTCTTGAGCACATACCTCATCGCGCCGACTCTGCTGGTGCTGGATGACATCCACTTGGTGACCGAAAGCGGCGAAATCCCGCATATCCTCGACCGTCTCACCGGTCTGGCGCCGTCGCATTTGCACAGCCTGCTTTCTGGACGCCCTTACATCCAATTGCCCAACCTCTCCCGCTGGCGCGCCAAGGGAGATGTGTTGATGCTCGATCAGTCCGCATTGACTTTCAACGCGGCTGAAATTGCGGCCCTGTTTGCTCAACAGTATGGCCTCGAGCTTACCGGTGACGAGGTAGATTCGCTACTGGCTTATACCGAAGGCTGGGCAATTGCCCTACAGCTCATCTGGCAAAATCTGCGCAGTCAATCGCCTTCGACATTCGAATTTCCGCTTAGTTGGCAGGCGGATTCACTGGATGCTCTTTTCGTTATTCTCGCCCGCGAAGTTTTCGAGCGCCAACCGGCAGACATCCGCGACTTCCTATTGGTCACCTCCACGCTGCGGGACTTGGTGCCGGAGGCCTGTGACGCTCTGAGAAGGATGGCAGGAGATCTTTCCGGTGACAGCGCTGCGATGCTCGCTTACTTGCGGCGCCAGGAACTGTTCGTTGTGGAGACCGCCGAAGGCATATTGCGCTATCATCATATCTTCCATAATTTCCTGCGGCAACAATCACCGTCAGAAAAACAGCGCCAATGGCACCGTCTGGCTGCTGATTATTTTCTTTCCCACAATAGCCAGGAGGCCGCCATCTACCACCTGCTCGAGGGGCAGGCTTGGAACGAGGCCGCGGATCTGCTGGATACTTTCGGCGCAGTGTTACTGGCTGCCGGGCGGCTTGACACGCTTGCAGCCTACCTCGATGCACTACCCCCGGAAGCCCTCAACTCGCACCCCTTCCTGCTCTTTGACCTGGGTGAGCTGGCGCGCTTGCATAGCCGCTTCGACGCAGCCCTGGGCTGGTATAGGCAGTCGGGAACCATCTGGCGGGCGCGCGGACAGCAGGACGGTGTGGCGCGCTCCTTGCGCGGACAGGCGCGCGTCTATCTCGATACGGTCAACCCCAGAAAAGCCGAGCAACTGCTCGAAGAAGCCATCCGCTTGAGTGACGGATTCGAAGATCGCGAAGCCCAGGTACGTCTCTTCGAATTACTGGCTGAAAACAAGCTCAATGCCGGTCACGTGGACGAAGCCGAGCGCCTGCGCCAGCGTGCCGAATCCTTGCGCCGAGAAGGGCCGTCCAACGATCAGCTATTGTTCCGGGTATGGCTGCGCACGGGGCGTTTTGACGAAGCAAGACGCGGGTTGGAAGAGCTTGCCGAAGTGGAGAAAAAGGAACCTGTCCAGACGCCGCGCGCCCATCGTGAAACAATGCTCCTTCTCTCGCTCATTTATTCTCTCCAGGGTGAGCCAGAGATGGCGTACCAGGCTGCTTTGGAAGGGACGCGACGCGGCGAGACGTTGAATTCCCCCTTTGTGATCGCGGTGGGTTACATGCGGCAAGGACACGCGCTGATGTTGACAGGTGAGGGCGCGGCGCGCACCGGGAACATCCTCCACGCCCGTGAGCAGTTCGAGAAGAGCAAGGAAATCAGCCGAACGCTGGCGGTACCGCGCTTGTTCGTCGAAGCGGATTGGGGCTTGTGTCGCGCCTTTGGCTACCAGGGTGATCTGGCCCGCGCTCAGTCTCACGCGCAGGAGGCGATCGAGATTGCCACGCAGGCGGGGGACGAGTGGATTGCCTCGCTGACACGCCTGACTATGGGCGCTAGTTTGACGCTGGCGGCGCGTTACGAGGCCGCCGAAGAGTGGCTCAACCGCGCCTCCACTGGATTCCAGGAATGCAGCGACGTGTTTGGGCGCACGGCAGCGCGCCTGTGGTTGTGCATGAGTTGGTTCAAACAAAAACAGACTGCGCGTCTGGAGCGCATCCTCCCCGAAGTGTTGGCTGCCTGCCGCGAAGGTGGCTACGATTTTCTACTGATACGGCCCTCCTTGGTCGGTGCACCCAACGAACGGATATTCGTACCCCTGTTGATCTACGCCCGTCAAACAGGTTGCGAAGCTGCCTACGCCTTCCGCCTGCTCGAAGCGATGGGGCTACCCCGCGTGGAACTACATCCGGGTTATTGCTTGCGCGTGCAAACACTCGGCAGTTTCCAGGTCTGGCGCGGCGATGAACCCATGCCGGTCAGCGGTTGGCGGCGTGAAAAGGCAAAGCAGTTGTTCCAGCTCCTGCTGACTTTCAGAGACGCTCCCCTCGACCGCGACCAGATTTGCGAATACCTCTGGGCCAGATTCGATCCGGCGGCCGCGCGGCGCAATTTCAAGATCACTCTCAACACGCTCTACCAGACGCTCGAACCGGAGCGCGACCCTGGCAGCGAATCGGCTTATATCTTGCGAGAGGGCTCGGTCTATGGATTGCGGCCCGGCGCCGACATGTGGATAGACGCCCAAGCCTTTGTTTCTATCATCCGCGAGGTGGAAGGATTCCTGGAGGGTAAGCCGGATCAGGTCCGTCTGTTGCTGCGGCAAGGGATTGATCTCTACCAGGGGGAGTTCTTGCCAGATGCTCGCTATGAAACCTGGGCGGCAGCCGAACGAGAGCATTTGGCCGTCCTGTTTTTGAATGCCGCTGATCGTTACTGTGACCTGTGCTTGGGGGAAAATCATCTCGAAGAGGTGATTAACGCCTGCTCGCGTATCCTGGCAAACGATAATTGCTGGGAACGCGCCTATCGTTACTTGATGCTGGCCTATCACTGCCTGGGGGATCGCGGCCAGATTGCGCGCGCTTATCAACGCTGTCTGGAAACTCTGAAAAAAGAATTGGACGTCTCCCCTGCCCCAGAGACAGAGGCGCTCTATAGACATTTGACATCGAACGCTTGAGCGTTGACCGTTCCTTGTAACTTCTCTGTAACAACCCTTTGCTATCTTGTTGAGAGCAAAGGGTTGCTTTTATGGGCAACGATTCAGTCCCCAACATCGTCTCATTCGTCATTCGTTTTATACGAGAGCCGGTTGATGAAGCCTCTAGCATTCCTCGTTATCGGGGTGCAATCCGGCATGTCCAGACCGACCAAGAGTCATCGTTCACTTGTTGGGCCGAGGCGGTGGATTTCATCCAATGCTACGTACCGCTAGAGCAGATTGTAGCCGCGGGCGATGCCACGGCCATAGTCAGACCGAAGACCAAACTGGATAAGAACTGAGCGAACAATTCGAGATACAAGGAGAAAATTATGCGTCTTCAAAACAAAGTCTGTCTCGTCACCGGCGGCGCGGCTGGGATTGGCAAGGCCACAGCCGAGCGTTTTGCCGAGGAAGGGGCCAAAGTCATCATTTGCGACTTGGTCGAGGAAGGCGGAAAGCAGGTCGCCGCGGCTATTGGGGGCGATTTCTACAAAGTCAACGTGGCCGACCGGCAGGAGGTCCAAGCCTGGGTAGATGACGTAGTAAAGAAGTATGGCCGGGTGGACGTGCTGGTCAACAACGCCGGCATTCTGCGGGATGGCTTGTTCGTCAAAGTCAAAGATGGCGAATTGGTCAAGCAAATGCCGGAGGCCGACTTCGACCTGGTTATCAACGTCAACTTGAAAGGCACCTTCAACTGCGCCCAGGCTGTCACACCCTATATGATCAAGCAGGGCGGCGGCGTGATTCTCAATGCCACCTCCATCGTCGGGCTGGACGGCAACTTCGGGCAGACCAACTACGTGGCTTCCAAAGCCGGCGTGATCGGCATGACCAAGGTCTGGGCGCGCGAGCTGGGCCGTTACCACATCCGCGTCAACGCCATCGCACCCGGATTCACCCTGACCGAGATGGTCAGGCAAATGCCGGAGAACGTCCTCCAGGGCATGGTTGCCAAAACCCCGCTCGGCCGCATGGGTGAGACGTGCGACATTGCCAACGCCTACCTCTTTCTGGCCTCCGACGAAGCCAGCTTTATTTCCGGCGTGACCTTGCGCGTGGATGGGGGCATCGTCGTTGGCACGTAGGTGACAGTCGCTTCGGGTGACTGTCACCTGCAAGGAAGAACTTTATGGCCCGTCACGCACAAATCCTCTCTACTGGAAGTTACGTCCCCAAACGCGTCGTCACCAACGTGGAGATAGACGCCCTGCTGGGCGAATCCACCAACCAGTGGTTGCTCGAAAACGTCGGCATTCGCGAACGCCGCTGGATGTCGCCGGAGCAGACCACCTCGGACCTGGTAACTGCCGCCGCGAAAAAAGCCCTCGGCAAGGCTGGCCTCGCGCCCGCCGACCTGGACCTGGTCATCGTCTCGACCGACACGCCGGATTACCTATCACCCGGCACCTCGGTGGTGGTACAGTACAAACTCGGTGCGAACAAGGCGGGCTGTTACGATGTCAACTCGGCCTGCGCCGGCTGGGTCACAGCCCTCGACCAGGGTGCCCGCTACCTGATGACCGAGCCGGGCATGAAGTACGTGCTCGTGGCTGGCGGCTACGGCATGAGCCGCTTCCTCGACCTGAAGGACAAGAAGACCGCCAACCTGTTTGCCGATGGAGCCGGCGCGGTCGTGCTGGGGGCCGGGGAAGAACCTGGCTTCCTGGCCAGCAACCTGCTGGCCGTCGGCGAATTCCACAACGCGCTGGGCATCTACACTGGCGGCGCGTTCCGGCCTTGCACCCCGGCCAATCTTGAGATGTACGGCCCGCCCAAAGTCCAGTTTGTCAAGAAATTTCCCAAGACCTTCAACACCGAGTACTGGCCGAAACTGATGCAGGGCGCGCTCGACAAGGTCGGTCTGACATTCGATGATGTGGACTTGTTCCTCTTCACCCAGCTCAACCTGCGCACGATTGAGTACATGATGGAACTGCTCAGGCAGCCTATCGAAAAGACCCACTGGGTGATGGACAAGTGGGGCTACACCGGCTCGCCCTGCGTGGCCATGGCGCTGGATGATGCCATCGCCCAGGGATGCGGCCCAAGGCCCGGCCAGGTAGTGTTGTTCTGCGCCAGCGGCGGCGGCATTTCGATGGCTACCTCGGTCTGGCGCTGGACGGCGCAGTAGAGGAAGAAACATGTATATCGGTGACTATCTCGCCCGCCGCGAACTGTATTCCCCCGACAAATTGGCATTCATTGACGCCGGGAAAAGCCCCGAATGGCGGCTGACCTTCCGCCAGGCCAACCGGCGCGCCAATAAGCTGGCGAACTGGCTCAAATCGCAGGGCGTCGGCAAAGGCGACCGGGTAGCGATCCTTGCTCGCGACGGCTACGAACACCTGGACTTGTTCTTCGCCTGCTCCAAACTCGGGGCGATCCACACCGCGCTCAACTGGCGGCTCAACTGGCACGAACTGCTCGAAATTTTCCAATACACCACACCGAAAATTCTGATCTTCTCCGATGACTTCAAAGCCAACGTTACCGAACTCACTACCCACTACCCACTGACCACTCTCCATCTCGAAGGAAGCGGAATTACTGGGAGCCTTCACTTTGAGTCAACCCTCCAGGCCTCGCCCGATTCCCCCGTCACCTGTGAAATGCTCGAAGCCGAGGATATCGCCGCGCTGATTTTTACCGGCGGCACCACCGGCCTGCCTAAAGCGGCGGAAGTCTCGCACCGCATGATTGGCTGGAATACGCTCAACACCGTCATCCACGACGTGACCCACAACGACATCTATCTCAACGTATTCCCGATGTTCCACACCGGTGGATTGTTCGTCTATACCCTGCCGCAGGTCATTTTCGGCGGCACGACGATTCTCATCCGTACCTTCGATCCGGCACAGGTGCTGACCCTATTCCAGCGCGAGAGAGTGACCATTTTTGCCGCCGTCCCAACCATGTATCAGATGCTGACCACCGCGCCCAACTGGGCGGGAGCGGACCTGTCCTCGCTGAGATTCTGCACTTCGGGCGGCGCGCCGCTGCCGGTCCCGCTAGTGGAAAAGTACACGGCTGAGAAGGGTATCCGCTTCAAGCAAGGATTCGGCATGACCGAGTTCGGTCCCGGTATCTTTGCCCTCGCCCCCGAGGATGCTATCCGCAAAGCCGGTTCGATTGGCCGTCCCAACTTTTTTGTGGACGCCCAAATTATGGATGATGACAACAATATCCTTGGCCCGGAACAGGAAGGCGAGCTGGTGCTGAAAGGCCCCTCGTACTGCTCCGGTTACTTCAACAATCCCGAAGCGACGGCTGCTGCCGTGGACGAGCGCGGCTATTTCCACACTGGCGATGTGGCGCGTTTCGATGCAGAAGGTTATTTCTTTATCGTTGACCGCAAAAAAGACATGTTCATCAGCGGTGGCGAAAACGTCTACCCGGCCGAGATCGAAAAGGTGCTCTACCAACATCCCGCTATCCACATGTGCGCCGTGATCGGCCTGCCCGACCCCAAATGGGGCGAAGTGGGCAAAGCCTGCGTGGTGCTCAAACATGGCGTGACCATTAGCGAAGCGGAACTGCTAGAATTTATGGCGACGCGGCTGGCGAAGTACAAGGTTCCCAAATCGGTTTCGTTCATGGAGGCCCTGCCCATTTCGGCGGCGGGGAAAATTCTCAAACGTGAGTTGAAGGAACAATTCTCGTAATCGGTTTTCATCACCAGATAAGGAGTTCCACTATGCCCCTCACCAAACTACCGCGCGGCGTTGCCATCGTCGGCGCTGGGATGTCCAAATTCGGAGCCTTCGCCGAGAAAAACAGCCGTGACCTGTTCATGGAAGCCTTCAAGGCCATGTCCGCCTCGGTGGATAAAGGTTTCGACCCGTCCCTCGTTGAAGCTTTCTACTTGGGCAACTTCTCCAGCGACCAGTTCGAACACCAGGCGCATACTGCGCCCCGCTCATGGCGGACGCCGTCGGCCTGACTCCCATCCCCGCCACGCGAGTAGAAAATGCCTGCGCCAGCGGTGCGGCTGCCTTGCGCCAGGGTTTGTTGGCGATTGCTTCAGGAATGTACGATGCGGTCCTGGTTGGCGGCGTGGAAAAGATGACCAACCTCCCCACCGCGGATGTCACCGACACGCTGGCCGCCGCTGCCGATGGGCCTTTCGAAATCTCCGCCGGCTTCACCTTCCCTGGCTTCTACGCGGCCATCGCCACCGCCTACATGGCGCGCTACGGCATGAAACCTGAGCATCTCATGAACGTCGCCATCAAGAACCACGATAACGGCGCACTCAACCCCAATGCCCAATTTGGCGTCACCATTCAAAAGTGGATGGAAGGGCGGATTGCCTCGGCGATCAAGAAGGGCAAACCTGCCCCGAACTGGGCCACCATCTGGGATTTTCTCCACGACGACTCGGCCAATCCCATGGTGGCTTACCCGCTGCGATTATTCGATTGCTCACCCATCACGGACGGAGCCGCCGCGCTCCTGCTGGTTGCCGAGGAGCGCGGCAGGGAGTTCACCGACCATCCCCTCTATGTCATTGGCTCGGCTCAAGCATCCGACGTTTCACTGCACGACCGCGCTGATCTGACAACCCTGCCGGCTGCCAAGCTTGCATCTTCTCAAGCCTACGAGATGGCCGGCGTGACCGCAAAAGATATCCGTATTGCCGAAGTGCACGATTGCTTCACGATCGCTGAGGTGGCGGCCAGCGAGGATATCGGCTTCTTTGCGCCCGGCGAGGGATACCGTGTTGCCGAAAACGGCCTGGCTGCACGTCACGGCGCCAAACCCATCAATACTTCCGGTGGACTCAAGTCTAAGGGGCACCCGGTGGGCGCCTCGGGCGTGGCTCAGGTCGTCGAAATCTGGAAGCAGATGCGGGGCGAGGCAGGCGAGCGCCAGGTTAAAGGCGATATTCCGCTCGCGCTCACGCACAACGTCGGCGCAACCGGTTCGACCTGCGTCGTCCACATCTTCGAGCGGCGTGACTAGGAGGCTGACATGAACGAAACAAGCGAAACAATCCGTCCCTTCAGCGCGGCGTCCTTCGACCAGTATCTTGCCGAAGGTAAGTTGATGGCTTCACGCTGCGCCGGTTGCAATTCGATGCACCTGCCGCCGCACGCGATCTGCCCGAAATGTCACAGCGCAAATATGGATTGGGTCGAGACCAGCGGCAAGGGGAAACTGGCGGGCTTTACCGTAATTTACATTGCCCCAACTTTCATGATAGAGCAGGGCTTCGGGCGTGAAAACCCCTATGTATCCGGCATTGTCGAGCTGGAAGAAGGCGTCAAGATCAGTGCCCGAATTACCGGGGTGGACGCGCTGAGACCCGAAACTATCCGGGTCGGTGCCCGGCTCATGGTGGATTTTATCGAGTTCGGTGAGGGCGAGAAGAAAAGGACCTACCTGGCCTTTCGAGCAACTGGATAAGGCGGGAGGCCGATCATGCCAAAGGTCGCAGTCAACGGTGTAAATCTGTATTTTGAGCTTTATGGAGGGGGGGCTTCTCCCGTGCTGGTGCTCAACAATGGCATCATTATGAATGCTGCCTCCAGTTGGGTTTTCCAAACGAAGGCGCTGTCCCATCATTATCGTCTGCTGCAATACGATTGTCGCGGGCAGGGGCAGTCTGACCACCCTAAAAACCTGTACAGCATGGAACAACATGCCGATGACCTTGCTGCGTTGTTGGAAGCTTTGCAAGTCGAGAAGGCTCACATCGCTGGCATCTCCTATGGCGGCGAGGTGGCGCAGGCGTTCGTGTTGAAATACCCCCAAAAAGCCCGCAGCCTGATCCTGATTGACACGGTCAGCGAAATCGGGCCTGAGCTGCACTTGGTGATCGAAAGCTGGGTGGATGCGCTGCGCACGGATGATCCGCTTGCCTTCTTCGATGCCACAGTCCCCTGGAATTTCTCGCCGGAGTTCATCGCTGCCAATCCGGCGTTATTGGAAGACGCCAAAAAGCGCTATGGCCTGCTGGATTTTCCAGCCGTTATCCGCCTGTGCGAGGCGTTCTTCGGTGTAGACTTCACCGCGCGCCTGGGCGAGATCGAGGTCCCCACCTGCATCATGGTTGGCGAAGCGGATCGCCTCAAGGGAATCCGCTACGCTGAAATCCTGCGCAAGAACATCCCCCATGCGGAGTACCACATCCTGCGCGGCGCGGGACACGCTACTTGTTGGGAGTGCCCGCAAGAATTCAACACGATCATTCTAGGCTTTCTGGCAAAACAGGTGTGCATCGTCTCATCTCAATAAATGGGGGGATGGGGGGTGTGCGGGCGGCAAAGCCGCCCGCACACCCCCCA
>CAYZIQ010000111.1:0-8545 GCA_964478375.1 uncultured Chloroflexus sp.
AAAGGAAGATGCAAAAGTTGTTATAATGATGCCTCAGTGTGGCTGCTATTCGAGCCAACGCAATCTTTTTATCGGTAGCATTGAGGAACTATGGCTCTCGACCGTTTCGGACGGCACATCCACTACCTGCGCATCGGCCTCACCGACCACTGCAACCTGCGCTGCCTGTACTGTATGCCGGAGGAAATGACCTTCCGGCCCAATGCGGCGTTGATGCAAGATGACGAGATCTTGCGCCTGACTCGTCTCTTTGCAGAGCTTGGTTTCGATAAGATCCGCCTGACAGGTGGCGAGCCGACCGTGCGGGCAAACGTGGTCGAGCTGGTACGCGGCATTACCCACACCCCTGGTGTGCACACCGTTTCCATGACGACCAACGGCGTGCTGCTCGCTCGTTTGGCGCAACCCCTGGCCGAAGCCGGACTCCAGCGCGTCAATGTCAGCATTGATACGCTGAATCCCGCCAAATTCCGCCGCCTGACGCGCTGGGGCGACCTGGAAGACGTTTGGGATGGCATCCTGGCGGCGGAACAGGCTGAGCTGAGGCCGGTCAAGCTCAACGCAGTGATTGTCAAAGGATACAATGAAGACGATGTTGTCGCTCTGGCGCGCTTGACCCTCGAACATCCCTGGCAGGTGCGTTTCATCGAGATGATGCCCTTCGCTGGCGCGACCAGACTTCAGGTGGCGCAATTGGTCACTGCCGCGCAGACCCAGGCACGTGTCGAATCGGCCTTTGGGCCGCTCGAACCTGTCAACGATGGAGAACTTGACGGTGAAGCGCGCGTTTTCCATATCCCAGGCGCGCAAGGCAACATTGGCTTTATCTCATCGGTATCCGCGCCATTCTGTGCCTCGTGCACACGCGCCCGCCTGACCGCCGATGGCGTCTTGCGGATGTGCCTGTTGCGCGAGTATGAAATTGACTTGCTCACACCACTGCGCGTCGGTGCTACCCAGGATGACTTGCGCAACATGATCCTGGACACAGTCTGGAACAAGCCTTGGGGGCATGGCCTGGCGGAAGGCAGCATTCCCCTCAACCGTGTGATGAACGAGATCGGAGGCTGAATGGCCTGGGAAAGAAAGATCATGCGCACCGTGCGCGTTCAAAACGATCAGGTGGTTGGCACGTTGGCGCACCTGATCTCGGCAATTGCCGAACAGGGCGGTAACGTCGGCGAGATCCATCTGATCAAAGAAGGGCATCGCAGCGTGGTGCGCGAGATCACCGTCTATGCCGAGGACAATGCCCAACTTGAGCGCATCCTGGCCGCGATGGAAGCCAATCCAAACACCAACATCCTGGCCGTCAAGGACGAGGTGCTGGAGCTGCACGAAAAGGGTAAGATCGCCATCCGTTCCCGCTATACGATTGATTCCCTGGCAACCCTGCGCCGCGTCTATACCCCCGGAGTGGCGGAAGTGTGTCTCAAAATCGCCGCGGACCCCTCCCTGGCGCGCCTGTATACCAGCACCAGCCATTTGGTTGCTATCGTGACCGACGGCACAGCGGTGCTGGGACTGGGCGATATCGGCCCGCTAGCAGGTATGCCTGTCATGGAGGGCAAAGCCATGCTAATGGAGACGCTGGTCGGGCTTTCGGGCGTGCCAATCCTGCTGGATACCAAAGACTCCGACCGCATCGTCGAGACCGTCACTGCTATCGCACCAACCTTCGCGGCTATTCAACTAGAAGATATTTCTGCACCGCGCTGCTTCGAGATCGAGCCTCGCTTGCAGGCGCGCCTGGATATCCCGGTGATGCACGATGACCAGCACGGCACGGCGGTCGTCACCACAGCCGCTTTAACCGTCGCCTCCCGCCAAACCGGCACTGACCTAAAGAAAACTGTCATCGGGCAGATCGGCCTGGGCGCGGCTGGCAACGCCACTGCCCGCATGTTGACCCAGCTTACCGGAAACCCAGTGCTTGGCGCGGACTTAAGCGAGGAGGCTCTTGTCCGTCATGAACAGAATGGTGGGCGGCGTTCCAGCCTGAGAGAGATCATGGCCGAATGTGATATCGTTGTCGCCACCACCGGCGCGCCGGGCTTGATCAAACCAGAGATGGTGCGCAAAGGGCAGATTATCCTGGCTCTCTCCAACCCAAACCCGGAGATTGACCCGGATGCAGCTCTGGCTGCTGGAGCGGCCTTCGCCGCCGACGGCAGATCGGTCAACAACGTGCTCGGCTTTCCAGGCATCCTGCGCGGCGCGGTAGATACGGTCGTGCCGTGCATCACCCACGAGATGTACCTGGCCGCCGCGCAGACCCTCGCCGACATGACCCCGCCGGGTGAGCTTGTGCCCAGCCCACTGGATAAGAAAGTCCATCAGGCCGTGGCGCGAGCAGTGGCTGAAAAGGCTGTCGAGCAGGGCTTGGCCCGCGCCGAGTTCGTGCCGTACCTGGATTAATGAACGATCAGTGGCGAAACGCTGGCTTGACTAAACTGATGATGCTAAAGTATGATAAACGCCCTCGTGGCAAATCCTGCTGGAATCTGGCAAACATCAAAACACAACCTCCACTGCCAGAGTCAGCACGCGGGGGCGAGAAATCCGCTCAATAAGCCCCAGGAACGGTTTTGTCAGTGTCTAGGTTATGGTATAAACCATTTATGACTTCCGCCTGGTATGCCCTGAACACAAAACCCCGTAAAGAAGAATTCCTATGGGAACAGTGTCTCGCACACGGATATGAGACCTTCTATCCGCGCATCCGAGTGCAGACGGTAAACCCGCGCGCCAGGAAAGTGCGGCCATACTTCCCGGGTTATCTTTTTGTACATGTGGACTTGAATCAAATCAAGATATCTACGCTGCGATGGATGCCAGGCATAAGTAAGGTCGTCTCGTTCGACGGCACACCTGCCACCGTGCCGGAAGGCTTGATCCGTGCCATTCAGCAGCGGGTGGAAGAGGTCAATGCGGCCGGCGGTGAATTGTTCGAAGGCCTAAAGCCCGGCGAAGTGGTATACATACAAGATGGGCCTTTTGCAGGCTACGAGGCGATCTTCGATACCCGCCTGCCTGGCAGCGAGCGGGTACGGGTGTTGCTAAAACTGCTCCAGAAACGGCAAATCCCCGTGGATTTGCCAGCTGGACAGATTCAGCGCAAAAATCGGCGCTAAGCGTGGGCCAGGCAAGGCCAATGTTTAGTGTTCGTGTCAGGTTGATTGGGAAACTGGCATTTGAAGAAGATGAATGTCGGAATGGCGGAGCTTGCCTAAGCCTAGCCTCTAAGAACTAGTGGAGCAAAAATGAAAAAAGCCTTGATCACTGGCATTACCGGCCAGGACGGTTCCTATCTGGCAGAGTTACTACTTTCGAAGGATTACGAAGTCCACGGACTGATTCGGCGCGCCAGCACGTTCAACACCGCGCGGATCGAGCACATCTACCGTGATCCGCATAACGGCGGGCGGCTCTTCCTGCACTATGGGGATGTGACCGATATGGGCAGCCTAGTAGATCTGCTGTATGGTCTGCGCCCGGATGAGATCTATCACCTTGCGGCACAGTCGCACGTGCGCGTCAGCTTCGACCTGCCTGAGTACACTGGCGATGTGACTGCACTGGGCACGATTCGCATCCTAGAAGCGATCCGCAAAAGTGGCATCCAGACGCGCTTTTACCAGGCCTCCTCCAGTGAGATGTTCGGGGCTGCCAAACCGCCTCAAAACGAGGGCACACCCTTCGAGCCGCAAAGTCCCTATGCAGTGGCTAAGGTGTATGCTTACTGGGTGACGCGCGACTATCGCCAAGGTTACAAGTTATTCGCAACCAATGGCATCTTATTCAATCACGAATCCCCCCGGCGAGGTGAAACTTTCGTGACCCGCAAGATCACGCGGGCGCTGGCGGCAATCGTTGCTGGCAAGCAAAGGGAACTCTACCTGGGCAACTTGGAAGCGAGACGGGATTGGGGATATGCTCCGGACTATGTAGCGGCGATGTGGAAAATGCTGCAAGCCGACCAAGCGGACGATTTTGTCATTGGCACCGGCGAGGCGCACTCGGTGCGGGAGTTCCTGGATGCAGCTTTTGGTTATGTCAACCTGGATTGGCAAGATTACGTCAAGATTGATCCGCGTTACTTCCGCCCAACGGAAGTAGACTTCCTGCAAGCGGATCCCAGTAAGGCACGTCGAGACTTAGGCTGGGAGCCGCGCGTGTTTTTCGGGGACCTGGTCAAGGTGATGGTAGATGCCGACATGGAACTGATCGGGCTGAAGTCGCCGGGTGAGGGGCGGAAGATACTGGAGAAATATCACGGCAAGTGGCACCGCTGGGACACGCAAGTTATCAGTATGGGAGGAGGCTGAACGTGGGAGAGCGTGCAGTTTCGTGAAAATCCAGGTCGTCAATTTCCAATTGGATTTACTTTCCTCTGAGTAACAGCCATGATAGATTGGGGTAACCTTGCTTCCAACGCCTTATGGCTATTTGCCCTGGCCCTGGCTTTGGCCGTGCTCTCCTTTGCCTATTGGGAGCGAAGTGTGACGGGCGAACGGATGGGCGTGATCCTGGCAAAACCGCGTTGGGAGTTCAGCCTGAACCTGGCTGGAGCTTTGTTCTGCCTGGGATTGGCCGCCACATCGGATCGCCTTTGGGAGTGGGTCCTTTGGCTGATTTTGACGGGATTGTATGTGGCGCAAATTGGTCTGGGAATATGGAGGCGGCGTAAGACAGGCAGATGATGAGTAAAATCCTGATCACTGGCGGAGCCGGTTTCATTGGCTCATATGTTGCTCTGGCCTATCTGCAGGCAGGTCACCAGGTCATCATTGTCGACAATCTGGTACGCGGGCGGCGTGAGCACTTGCCAAAGGATGCCATATTCTATAACGTTGACATTTGTGATTGGTCCGCAATCCGCGAGTTGGTGAAGCGAGAGCGGCCAAGCGTTATTAACCATCATGCCGCTCTGGTCTTCGTGCGTGACTCGCAACGTCTTCGCGAAGATTATTCGAGAGTAAATCTTGGCGGCACAAGGAATGTATTGAAGGCGGCCAGGGATGTGGGCGTAAGCAAGTTTATCTTTTCCTCCAGCGGGGGGGCGGTATACGGCGATGCAACGCGCCTGCCGGTTCAGGAGGATGCATCCCGCTCGCCGCTCTCTAACTATGGAGAAACCAAGATGCGGGCGGAAGATGCCCTGCTGGCGGAAGGGGATGGCCTCGAGATCGTTATCCTGCGCTATGGCAACGTCTATGGCCAGGGCCAGGATCACAGCGTGGTGACGATGTTTGCGGTAGCATTGCGCGACAACGTCCCAGCACTCATTTTTGGCGATGGCAGCCAGAGCCGCGACTATGTTTATGTCGCGGATGTGGTGCGCGCCAACTTGCTGGCGCTGAAGCCGGGTTTGACGGGAATCTTCAACATCGGCTCCGGTGAAGAGCGCAGCGTGCTGGAGGTGTATCGAAGCGTGGCAGCCAACATGCACAACGGCATTTCGCCGCTTTTTTTGTCGACCAACTCGTTCGAAGTGCGGCGCAACGTGCTGGACATTCAGCGTGCGAGGTCAATCCTGGGCTGGGAGCCTGAGGTGAGCTTCGAGGAGGGCGTCAGGCTGATAGTGAAGGGAATAGTTGGCGGGTAAATTATCCCCAAAATGTCGGGGAAGATACCCATCTACTCGGATGGATACGAATAAACGATTGCCCAAAACTCAAACCATCCTGCGCGTTCTGAAGATCGTACTTGGTCTCACCTTGCTAGTGTTTGCCCTGAAAGGTGCCAACTGGATCGAATTGCGCAAGAGTCTCACCGCAGCCGACCTGACCTGGCTCTTGCTGGCCCTCGGCATCGTGGTAATTGGGCTGGTTCTAAAGATTTGGCGCTGGTCCATGCTCTTACATAACTTTAATCTCAAGAACCCGTTTGGGCTGGCCAGTGAGGCCTATCTGGCCGGGCAAGCGGCGAATATCTTGTTACCCATCCGGGGGGGAGAATTGATCCGTATCGGGATGATGGGAAAAGGAGATGCGGGCAGTTTGACGCGTCTGGCAGGGACGGTTGCTGTAGAAAAGTTCCTGGACTTGCTTGCCCTAACGGGGCTGACCGTGCTTGTCTTACCATCTCTGCGTTCGATTGGCAATTCTTACATTCTGCAAGGGCTTGCGATTTTTGCGGTTGTGGCAGTGATAATTCTTATAGCCTACGTTTTCTGGGCACCCCGTTTTTGGCCTGTCCTCCAGCGTAAAATCCAGAGCAGCCATTCCCGTTGGGTCGTTCGCTGTGCAGAGGTGATCGGTCAATTTGTCGAGAGCAGCTTTTGGTTGAAAGATTGGCGAAAGATAGCCTCTTCGCTGCTGGTCACCCTGATCATCTGGTGTTTGATGTGGGTTACCAATCTGCTGGCCTTCAGGAGTGTAGACTTGGGTGCTGACCCACTCATGGCCGGACTGGTCCTGGTGTTGGTTTATATCGGCCTGATTCCGGCGCTGATGCCCGGCAACATCGGGCCGTTCTATTTCTTTGCCCAACTGGCATTGCGGGCTTTCGATATTCCCCTCAACCAGGCCCTAGCTTTTGCGATCCTGTTGCATGCGGTCGTCACCCTTCCTGTGCTAGTCATTGGGGGAGTGGTCCTACTAGTATCTGGAAAGCTAAAAACATCGTGGGTTGTCAGTTCGGCACAAACTACCGTCCAGAAACATGCGCCTAAAGGGACTTCCCTTACAAATGAATTGAAACAGGATCGTCGAGAAGAGGCCGACCGAGAGTAAGTCTCAGATGAAAACAGTGTCTGTCATTATTCCTGCCAGGAATGCTGCAAGCAGCATCCAGGAATGCCTGAAGGCAGTGCTGGCGCAAGAGAACCTCGCGCACGAGCTGGAGATCATTCTGGTGGATGACGGCTCGACGGACGACACTGCGGAATTGGCCGAGAGTCTGGGTGTGAGGGTGATTCGTCAAGACAACGCTGGTCCGGCTGCGGCGCGCAACGCCGGGGCTCGTCTGGCGCGGGGAGAGATCGTCGCTTTCACCGACGCGGATTGCGTCCCGGCGACGGATTGGTTATCTCACCTGGTGGGGCCATTGTCTGCACCGGATGTTGTTGGCGCGAAGGGTGCGTATCGGACGAAACAGCGCGCCATGGTGGCGCGTTTTGTCCAGCAGGAATATGAGTCCAAGTATACACGCTTGGCGAAACAGCAACATATTGATTTTGTAGACACGTACTCGGCTGCTTACAGCCGGGAGGTGTTCCTAGAAAACGGTGGTTTCGACGCTGCCTTTCCTGTGCCTTCAGTGGAGGATCAAGAGTTTTCTTTCCGACTGGCACGCAAGGGCTATCACATGGTTTTTGTGCCTCAAGCAACCGTCTTCCACAAACACGATCAAAACTGGGGCGAGTATGTTAAGCGAAAGTTTGGCATCGGCTATTGGAAAGCTTTTATGTTGCGCTGGCTGCCGGAAAAATTTGTGAGCGATTCACACACGCCCGCTTCTTTACGCTGGCAGATAGGTTCCTTGGGCTTGGCAGGGATATTGGGGCTAAGCGGGTTGATCTGGCCTTTGGGAGGCTGGATCGCCCTGGGCTGCCTCATCTTTTTCTATCTGACCGGGTTGCCGCTCTTTTTCCAAATTTGTCACAGAGATAGGAAGGTGCTCTGGGCAACGCCAGTTCTTCTCATCCTGAGAGCATTAGCGCTCGGAACTGGGCTGCTGGCAGGTTTCGTCCACCCGGCTCGCAGGCAGGCGCGAACTCACGAAGGGCTTACGTTGGGAGAACGAGCCATCAAGCGTCTTCTTGACATTGTGGGCGGATTCGTGGGCATGATCCTTTCAGCGCCGATCATTGCCATTGCCGCCGTCGCCATCAAGCTGAACAGCCACGGCCCGGCCTTTTTCGTGCAGGAACGAGCGGGCGAATTCGGTAAGCCGTTTCGGGTACTCAAGCTGCGCACGATGGTTTTGGGAGCCGACGAGCGTGTGAATGAGGTGCTGGAAAAGAATATTCTCAAAGGTCCAGTATATAAGATCCCAAATGATCCGCGCGTGACAGGCGTCGGCCGCTTTTTGCGCCGGATGAGCATGGATGAGCTGCCTCAATTCTGGAATGTTTTGAAGGGTGAGATGAGCCTAGTCGGGCCGCGCCCGGAAGAGCTTTGGGTTGTGAAAGGTTACAACGACGAACAGCGCCAAAGGCTGGCAGTCAAGCCCGGCCTGACCGGTCCGATGCAGGTGGCTGGAAGAGGTGAATTGGATATGGATGCTCGCCTGGCTTTGGAGCTAGATTACATCAGGAACTACTCTTTGTCAAAGGATCTGAGCATCTTGGTGAGAACGATACCAGCAGTTCTTTCGGGCAAAGGGGCGTTGTAGGCCGCATGAAAAACAAGTCACCCAAGATCGCCAAGGTGATTCTGGTACTCATTCTGCTTGCGCTGGTTATTGGCGGAAGCGATTTCCTCATCTTTTACTACGGCCCGCCGCCGCCGAGCCAGGCGTGCAAACGCCTCCACGTGCAGGTTCTCCAGGAGCCTGAGCCTGTTCAGGCCCAGGCGGCAACGGCCGGTACGGAGGAGGG
>CAYZIQ010000111.1:8645-9714 GCA_964478375.1 uncultured Chloroflexus sp.
CTGTGCAGTACAGGTTTCAGGGTCCGCTGCCGGAGCATTGGCAAACGGTACGCCTGTTCCCAGGTGGATGTGTTTACCCTTCGATGGCCGCCATCCGCTGGGCAGCGTTCCACAACCGCGAACAGGTTTGGGTGATCGGCAATGAGCCGGACGTGATCTGGCAGGATGACGTGACACCGGAAGTGTATGCTCACGCTTACCACGACCTGTATGCGCTGATCAAGAAAACCGATCCCAGCGCCTCCATCGCCGCTGGAAGCATATCGCAGGCGACTCCGCTGCGTTTGGTTTACCTGGATAGGGTGTTGGCGGCGTATCAGAATTTATACGGGGAATCAATGCCGGTTGACTGGTGGGCAGTGCACGGCTATGTCTTGCGGGAGGAGCGCGGCTCCTGGGGAGTGGACATCCCGCCCGGCCTTTCTGAAAACCAAGGCGAGTTATATAGCGCAAAGGATCACGGCCGGCTCGACCTGTTCGAGGCACAGATCATCGCCTTTCGCGAGTGGATGACGATCAATGGATATCGAGACACGCCTCTGGCCTTGACCGAGTTCGGCATTTTATTGGGCGCCAACGATGGGTATACGCCGGATATAGCAGCTCAATACCTGAGGCAGACGACATCCTGGCTGGCGACAGCTACAGACGAGAGGCTTGGTTACCCAAAAGATGAGAATCGCTTGGTGCAGCGTTGGGCTTGGTTCAGCCTAGCAGATATTTACTTTCCGACCTCGGACCTTGCTAATCTGGAGAAAGATGGACTAACAATCGTGGGGCAAGCTTATCGTCAAAATGTCCTTTCAGTGATAAAATGAAAACTGGTATTTGAATTTTCAGGGAGGTCAAACCCGTTGAAGTCAGTTGCTTCCCTGGAAAATTTTGAACATAAGATGACAAAGTTGGGTATAATGGCTTCACGTCTAGGGTATTCAAGCGTGCAAAATAGAACCACAAGGAGCATTCTAAATGGAGCTTAAACAATATATGGCGTTGGCGCAGCGCTGGGCTTGGCTGCTGGTCCTGGGATTGATCTTCGGTGCGCTGGGCGGGTATTTGGGCAGCCGCT
>CAYZIQ010000112.1:0-4938 GCA_964478375.1 uncultured Chloroflexus sp.
CGCGTCCTGAGACGCGACGCGCGGTGCGGCTGTGGATTTGCAAGTGGGTGAGGCAATCCAGCTTGAGCACCTGACCGAGGCATTTCAACGTGGTCGGGGTTTGATGTGATGTAGAACGTGGCATGTCGGAGGGTAGAGCAATGAAATACATCTTCTATCAGTTCCTGACCGGCGCGCTCGATCTCTTTTTATGGAGTGGCGAACTCATCGGCGAGGAAAACCTTCCGAAAGAAGGGCCGGCGGTGTTCATCGCCAATCATCTTGGCCCGACCGGGCCGATCGCGGTTGCGTGTTCGATCCCACTCCAGTTATATCCCTGGGCCATTGGTGACATGCTGGATAAAAAATTGGCTCCAGAGTATCTGAGGGTTGACTTTGTCGAGCCGCGCTTGAAGTTGAAACCCCCTTTCAGCCGCATTTTCTCGAAAGCCCTCTCGAAGATCACGGTACCCATGTTGAAAGCATTGGGGTGTATTCCGGCCTATCTGGGGGGACAGGAACGATTGTACGATACGCTAAAGATAAGTTTGTCTCTCCTCCTGGAGAGGAAATGCCTGCTGGTGTTTCCAGAATATGCAATTCTGGGATCGGATTCGCTTGTCAGGATGTACCCCTTTCAGAAGACCGTGTTCAGGCTAGGAGAGATGTATTACGATCAAACCGGCGAGCGCCTGAAGGATTTGTTGGAAGAGACAGTCAAGAAGATGTACGATGTCTGGAGAGGAGTACGTTGGCGTGCTGACGCCGCAGCGTAAATGACCGTCGCAGAATTATGGAGAAAGCCACACAGAAGGTCCCTGCGTATCGTATCGTTCTTGTACTCGTTGGATTGCTGAGCCTCCTCGGCGGTGCAACGGTTGTTTATAGCACCGCGAAAGGCCCTTGGGGATATAGCGACTCGGTAGCATATATTGTTTCGGCGCGAAATTTGTTGAAGGGCATCGGTCTGGGGTATTACTATCCTTCGGGGAGTTTTTATGTTCAGACTCACTATCCGCCATTCTATCCGCTTGTTTTGGCTGGGATTGGCCTCTTTCGTGTTGATTTTATCGATGCAACGCGCTGGTTGAGCATCATTCTTTTCGTCGTGACCCTGTTTAGCGCGGGATGGATCCTCATTCGCTATAGTTCGACGCCGTGGCTGGCGGTCCTTGCTATCATTTTGATAGGGATTTTCCCGACCATGCTGAGGATGTTCAGCTCTTCGATGTCTGAGCCATTGTTCATTTTTTTGTTCCTTTTGAGTGGCTTCAGTTTGGTGGAATATCTACAATCTGACAACCTCCGCTGGCTGTTTTTTTCCGCGGTTGTGACCGGCCTCTTGCCGCTCACGCGCTATATTGGCGTTGCCAACGTTTTCGCTGCGGTGGTGAGCGTCATTTTGTTCGCCTCGGGAGCATGGAAAGCGCGCTTCAAGAAGGCTGTGTTATTTGGCGTCATTGCTAGCCTGCCAATCGCCCTGTGGATGGTCTGGGTTTATTTCAGTGTGGATCGCTCGCTCGCTGGACGGGGTTTGCAGATGGATTGGGATTCTCTCTCTACCCGCTTCATGGAATTCCGCGCTGTGTTCTTGAATACAGTTTGGGTGTGGATGCCGTATGGGAAATATCTGATCAGCTTGCGGTCCCGCTTGCGGACGATGTTGCTCCTGCTGGTGGCGGTTGGAGTAGCGGTGGTCACGTTACTGGCGGAACGTCGGGTGCGTAAGCGTAATCTATGGATGGGGCACAGTGGCGATTTCCAAACATTTGGCGTATTCGGTCTCTCGTCATTGGTGTATGTTGCTGCCCTGGTGCTTACCTACCTCTTTACTCGACCTGCGCCGGATATAGATGATCGAATGTTACTGCCGTTGTATGCGGGCGTTGTCATGAGTGTGCTCGCGGCGTTTTCGGGTTGGCACAATGCTTGGCTTCGAGGTGGAAAACGCTGGCTGATAGTTATTCCGTGGCTGATGGCAGCGATCTTCGTTTATTGGTATTATCCAGATTCGCTTTGGGCTGTCAGGTATTATCACCAAGGTTGGGGTTTTACCATATATTCCTGGAGAAATTCGGAAACAATACAGGCTGTGCGGGACTTGCCGCCGGGTGTGCCAGTGGTCTCGAACAATGCTGCCTTGCTTCTCTTGTGGGCGGACCGCCCTGCGTACGAGTTGATGGAGGATATTAATCCTGAGTTTATTGTTCAAACCACACCCTATGGCTCCGACACGTCCGATAAGTCGCAAGTAGTTTTCCGTGAGCGCGGGGCCGCGTTGGTCATCTTCAGAGAACGGTTTCTGGACCAATTTGAGGGGACTTTCGGTGAAAAAGGATTGACAAGATTAAATACGATCTTTACCGGCTTGGTAATTGGCGGCCAATATGCCGACAGTACGATTTATTTTTATCCGAAGTGAACACCTTGACACTCCTCTGTAACCGTGATAATCTTGCGCCCGTTATGCCAGGCTTGGTCCGAATTTCAGCAAGTCAGGCGTAAAATCTTGTGTAGGAGAAAGAAGATGGAAGATCGTCATATCGGGACCGTCAAATGGTTCAACACCACTAAAGGTTATGGCTTCATTGGCCGTGAGGAGGGAGAGGATGTATTCGTCCACTTTTCGGCCATTCAGATGGATGGTTACAAGCGTCTGGAGGAAAACCAGAAGGTCGAGTTTTCCATTGAACAGGGCCCGAAGGGATTGCAGGCTGCCAACGTTGTACCTCTGGAATAGTCCGCCACACCTGACCGGAGCCGGTTTCCTGCTGGAAACCGGCTTTTTTGTATTAACACATGTCCTAAGCACCAGAATCCGATGAAACAACTGGTGGTCGGGTATTTCTTTCCTCAGAGGCTGGAAGGCGATTCTGCTCAATGTTCACGATGGCTGGAATAAACAGTGCCGCGACCGTCGTCAGGATGCAGACCGCCCCGCCAAACACGTACCAGACGCGCACTCCCAGCCAGTCGGCCACCGGGCCGGCAATCAGCAGGCTGAGCGGCATCATCGCCGCCGCGCCCGCGCTGATCAGCGAGAAAACGCGCCCCTGCATATCCGGCGTAACGGCGGACTGGAAGATGGCCAACAGGGGTCCGTTGGCGAACACCTGAGTGAAACCGATGACGAAATTGGTGACCAACAGCAGCCAGAACAGGTCAGCCGGCGTCAGCCCGGCTAGCGCAATGCCGGCCCCTATCCCCACGATGCCGCAGAAAGAGGTCATGATGCGGCGTTTGAAACCGCCCCAAACGCTCAATGCCAATCCGCCTAGGATCACGCCGACCCCGAATACTGACTCGACCCACGCCAGTTGCTGTGCCCCGCCGTGGAATTCCTGTTTGACCAGCAACGGGAGGAGCGATGAAGCCGGGCTGAGCAGAAAGTTGAGCAGCATGGCCAGCAGGATCACCCCCAACAGCCCCGGCCACTTGACTACATACAAGAATCCTGCGCGCAAGTCGTGCCAATAGGATGTTCTTTGCGTTGCTCCGCTTGCCTGCGCTGCCTGGCGCGGCGGCTGGGGGATGGGGATGAAGAACAAGGGGATGACTGCTATTGCCGCTGTACCGATGTCCACCGCCAGCACCTGCTCGGTTGGCAGCAAGCTGATGAGCAGCGCGCCCAGCGGCGGCGCGAAAATGCTGATGATCCCCTGAAGTGTCTGGTTCATGCCAGCGATACGCGCCAGGTGCTTATCCGGCACCATCAACGAGGTGGAAGAGGTCATCGCCGGGCCGTGGAACGCGCCTCCTAACGAATGCAGGAACATGATGGAAAATATGTGCCAGACTTGAACCCTCCCTGTGGCAAAGAGGAAAATCAGCGCACCTGTGGCTGCCGCAATGGACGAATCGGCCACGATCATGATGAGGCGGCGGTCCCAGCGATCCACCAATGCGCCGACGAAGGGGCCGAGCACGATCTGCGGCAGGAGCGCCACCAACGTGGCAGTAGCCAGCACGGTAGCCGAACCGGTTTTAGCAGTCAGCCACCAGACCAGGGCGAATTGCACCAACGCCGAGCCGACCAGCGAAAAGGCCTGTCCGCCCCAGATGGTGAAGAATTTGGCTGCCCAGCGCTCGGAAATTGAGGTGGGAGAGGAGGATGCAGTTGAGGTGGTCATGTGTAAATCTGGAGTCAGAAACCAGGTTTCTCTGAGAAACCTGGTTTCTGCGCCGTTCTAATCGAATAAAAGGTGAGATATCTTTTTACGATCTGAGGGCTGATCTTCCTCTACAAACTGGCGGTACGTGGGAACATCAAATTGGTGCATAACAATCTCTGGATGAACAAGGTCGTCTTCTCGCAAGCCTAGATAATCCCGATAACTGGAAAATTCCCAATCCTCTGCGCGTTTGACCAGCCTGGCTGCTGTAGGATTAGCGTGAATGTAACGTGAAAGATGTAAAAGATACTCGTTCTTATCAACGAGAATGGATTTGAAAGGGCCTTCAAACAAGGATCCCGTTCGTTTAAAGCGCCTGTTTATGGCTTTTGCGTATGACAAGGCAAAGGGCTGCATCAACGCCGCGAAATTGTCGGACTTGAGATAAACGAGCAAGTGAAAATGATTGGGCATCAGGCAATAGGCCACGATTTCCACTCTATCGAGGGTGAAATACTTCCGTAGCTGGCGGAGAAAATAGAAGTAATTTTCGCGCTCGAAGAAGATCGGCTGGCGGTTGTTGCCCCGATTGAAGATGTGATAATACCTACTGGCAAAGAGGGGAATGGGGCGTTGAGGCATCTTATTTCGAGAAAAGATACCAGGTTTCTTCAAGAAACCTGGTATCTTGTTCGATCTACTTCCCCAACTTTTTCTTGAACGCCGCGGTCAGCGCCGGCAAAATCTGGAACAGGTCGCCGACCACACCGTAGCGCGCCAGCTTGAAGATTGGCGCTTCGGCATCCTTGTTGATGGCGACGATGACCTTGCTGGTGCGCATCCCGGC
>CAYZIQ010000112.1:5038-7757 GCA_964478375.1 uncultured Chloroflexus sp.
CCGCGCCCGCCGGAGACGATCACGCCCGCATCCGTCAGGCTGACGCCGCCTTCGCCGGTGGTGTAGCCCTCAACTTTGGTCGGGAAGTCGCCGGCTGCCGCGGCGACCTTCGTCAGCGTGCCGGATTTGCCGGCCTGCTGCTCCGGTTTGGGGAAGGCACGGCCGCGCAGGGTGATGATCAGCGGCCTGGCAGAGCAGGTCTCTTTGGTGAGCAGTTTCCCGGCATAGATCGGGCGTGTGACGGTGATCTTGCCGTCGGCGCTTTCCAGCGCGGTCACGTCCACCATGACGCCGGTTTTCAGGTCAATGGCGGCCATGGCGGCCAGTTCACGGCCGCGCGTCGTCGTTGGGAACAGGAGCAGGTCCGGGGTCCCGGAGGCGACGAGGCTGCCCAGGGTGGCGGCAAAGGCCTCGGCGCGGTAGTCAGCCAGGGCGGGGTCGTCTGCCAGCAGCACTTCGTCCGCGCCATACTCGAAGGCGGTCTTCGCCAGCGCTTCCACGCCGGTGCCAAAGACCAGCGCTTCGACCGTCCCGAGCGTCTTGCCGACGCCGATGGCCTCCCACGAAGCGGGGAGAGCTGTGCCTTTGAAGTGGTCAATGTAAACCCAGGTGTTCATAGGACTTTCTCCGCCAGGATTTTATCGGACAGCGCTTCGGCGATCTCTTGCGGGCTGCCGCCGGTGATGAAGTCGCATTTGACCTCGCGGCTGGGCGGGTTCATGATCTCGGGCCAGGCAATCACGGAGGCCGGGGCGGGGATGCCCAGATCGGCCAGACTCCACGCCGGGATGACAGCGCGGCTGGCCTTGCGGATGCCCATGAACGAGGGGTAACGCGGCTCGCCGAAATCCTTGACCAGGCTGAAGACGGCGGGCAGCTTGGCCGTGACGATCTGCCGCCCTTCCTCCACGCCGCGCTCGACGCGCACGCTGCCGCCGTCCACCTTGATGACCGCGGAGAGGGTCAGCGCCGGCCAGCCGAGCAGACGAGCGGTCTGCGCCGGGACGAGGCCGGAGTCGGCGTCAATCGCCTGGCGGCCAAAGAAGGCCGCATCCACGCCGCCGATCTTCTTGACGGCGGCGGCCAGCACCTGGGCGGTGGCCTGGGTATCCAGGTTGGCCAGGGCGGGATCGGAGATCAGGATGGCATCGTCGGCACCCATGGCCAGGGCGTGCTTGAGAGCTTCCTTGCTGCCCTCGCCGCCGATGGTGATGGCGGTCACAGTGCCGCCCAGCGCTTCCTTCTGCTGAAGCGCGGCTTCCACCGCGTACTCGTCCCAGGGGTTGATGACCAGCGGCGCATCGCCCCACGAGACTTTGCCGTTCTCGACGACCACTTTGGCCGCCGAGTCGGGCACTTGTTTGACACACACTACGATTTTCAAGAAACACCTCCTAAGAGAATAGATATTCGAGAATAGAGATTGATAGGGCGGGTTTCGCTTGTCCCCGTAAGGGGATACCCGCCAGATTCTAGCGGCGGCTGAGGAAAAGCCGCCCTACGTTTCGCTAAACAACGCCAGCGGCTTGCAGGCTGGCGATCTCTGTGGCGGTCATGCCGAGCAAAGTGGCAAGCACTTCCTCGGTGTGCTGTCCGAGCAGGGGCGGCGCGGCCCGGACGCTGGCAGGCGTCTGGCTGAATTTATACGGGACGCCGAGCAGCTTGACCTTTCCAGCTTTGGGAGGTGCCACCTCGCGCCCGCGTTCGCTTTTCAGGTTGAGCGTAATGCCTTTCTTGTTGCGGTTGACCGAAAGGTAATAAGCGCTCTCGTTTGCCAGGAACGGCGGCCCCCAGACGCGGGTATCATCGCCGCTGCCCGGCTGCTCCACCTTGACCACGCGCGCGCCCAGGTCCGCCAGCATCATCGTGCAGTAGGGGCCGGCTAATACACGCGAGAGGTCAATTACGAGGAGGTCGGAGAGGGGAAACATGGGGGTTTGAGATTGCAGATTGACGATTGAAGAGAGTAGTGAATAGAGAATAGTGATTAGTTGTCAGCGGATATCGCACCTGGTATGTCGCACTCCGCACATCACTCCTGCCATTTATCCGCGTCGTATGCGGGTTGTTCGAGCCGCAGCGGCTTGTCGCTCCGTTCGCCGAGGGCATATCCAGCCTGGATGAGTGTCTGGATTTCTGAGCTTCCTTCGTAGATGATCGCACCACGCGCGTTGCGCAGGTAGCGCTCTACGTCGTATTCGTCCGAGAAGCCATACGCCCCGTGAATTTGGATGGCGTCGTGCGCCGCGTTGAACGAGGCCTCGGTAGCGAATTTTTTGCAGAAGGAAATCTCACGCGTGGCACGCTTGCCCTGGTTTTGCAGCCAGCCGGCGCGCAGGTAGAGCAGGCGGGCAATCTCGTAATCCTGCGACATGCGGGCGATCTTTTCCTGGATGAGCTGGTGCTCGGCGATGGGCTTGCCGAAGGTTGTCCGTTCTTTGGCGTATTTTACGCTGGCCTCCAACGCGGCGCGGATGATGCCGGTTGCGCCCGAGCCGACCGTGTACCGACCGCGGTCGAAAGCGGACATAGTGATCTTGAATCCCTCGCCCTCCTCGCCAATGCGATTAGCAACCGGCACGCGCACCTCCTGGAAGTTGATCCAGCCGGTGGAGCCGGCGCGCACGCCCAACTTGCCGTGAATGTCACCGCGCGTCACGCCGGGGGTGGCGAGGTCAACGATGAAGGTGGATAACGCCTCGGAGGGTTTCTTAGGCTT
>CAYZIQ010000112.1:7857-9700 GCA_964478375.1 uncultured Chloroflexus sp.
TCCCGTTTGGCGGTGGTGCGCATCGCAGCCACGTCCGAGCCCATGCCGGGTTCGGTGAAAGCCCCGCAGCCGATCTTCTTCCCTTGCGCCAGCGGAACGAGGAATTTTTGCTTCTGTTCCTCCGTGCCCCACTGGAAAAGCGTCCCAGCGCACAGGCCCACGTGGACCGACATGACCACGCGCAGGGTGGTGTCCACCGCTTCCAGTTCCTCGCAGGCCAGGCCAAGCGAGATATAGTCCATGCCCTGCCCGCCGTAATGGACGGGGAAGCAAATTCCCAGGATGCCTAATTCGCCCATACGCGTCAGCACCCAGGGGATAGGTTCCTGCTTGCGATCGTACTCTTTTATAACCGGCGTGACTTCTTTCTGGGCGAAGTCACGCACCATCTTTTGCGTCATCAAGTGTTCATCGCTGAGGGTAAAGTCCATGGCATCTCCGGGAAAGGGAATTTGGTTTGATTATATCAAAATTTTCTAATCAACCGACCGGTCGGTAGGGGAATCCCTCACCCTGCCCAACTCCATCCCTCCCCTTTCCTCTCCCGATTTCGGAGGGGGAAGGGGAGGGTGCCCCGAGGAGTGGGAGGGGACGGGTGAGGCAGTGCGCAGGTTGACAAACTGACGGATTCGGATAAAATTCACCCCGCATGATAAAGTAACGCCGAAGTGCTCGCACTGAGCATGCCGAAGTGGCGGAACTGGCAGACGCGCTAGGTTCAGGGCTTAGTGGGCATTGCGCCCGTGAGGGTTCAAGTCCCTCCTTCGGCACAGCAACCCGCGGAAACGCGGGTTTTTGTTTTTGGCCACAGACACTTGCACCCCGTTCGCCTGCGCTTGCGCAGGTGCAAGCGGGCCGGGAGCTCGCCGGGGCGACACCTACCACGAAAACGACCTGCCCCAGCCGGACATCGTGGAGTATGTCCGCAGCCTGGCCGAGGCGGTGCGAACCGGCTGCCAGGCGCGCGGCCTGCCCCTGCCGCGCCTGCAACTGGAACCGGGCCGCAGCCTGGTGGCGCGGGCGGGAGTGGCGCTCTATCGCCTCGGCGCGGTCAAGCGGACGGCGCATCGCACCTGGCTTTTGCTGGACGGCGGCCTGGCCGATAATCCGCGCCCGGCGCTGTACGGCGCGCGTTATTCAGCGCTGCCGGTTCAGGGTCCGGAAAGACCCGCCCACGAAAAGGTCTGGATGGCCGGCCCATACTGCGAGAGCGGTGACATTCTCATTGATGGCTTGCCATTCCCCAAGACGGAAGTGGGTGAATTGATTGCCGTCCCTGTCAGCGGCGCGTATCAGCTCAGCATGTCCAGTAACTATAACGCCGCCCGGCACCCGGCTGTGTTGTGGTTGGATGGAGGACACGCGTACCAGATCCAGAGGCGCGAGGCGCCCGCCGACCTGCTTTGCAGAGACTACAGACTGCCTGCAAATCCGGTTGAGAAGGGGTAAAATATGCCTATGAAACGCTGGCCGGTCAAATCGAAGCACATCGGCATCCTCGTCGGTTTGTTTATCCTGGTTGTGTTGGTGATGGATTTCAACCAACGCCTGGAGAAGTTGAATCGCCTATCCACCCAGGTGGCAACTGTCCGCGTTGAGGGGACGGCAGTAATCCAAACCAAGAACGCATTTTTAACAGAAATCGCTTACGCGACCTCGGACCAGGCCGTAGAGCAATACGCTTATGAGAATGGCATGGTGCGGACTGGGGAAATCCCTGTACAGCTTGTCCCAGCCGGAACTCCCACGCCGACCTCTATCCCTTTGCCAACGCAACCGCCACCCCCTCGACTCGAAAATTGGCAGATCTGGTGGGAACTCTTCTTCGGGAACTAAGTTAGGT
>CAYZIQ010000113.1:0-9476 GCA_964478375.1 uncultured Chloroflexus sp.
CCGCCGAAGCCGCGCTTGAAGCGGTAGACGCCCCACAGGCCATCTTGCCTCGACTCGAAATTGGCCTCCAGCGTCCCTTCCTCTTCATCGGGTACGCCCCATAAATCGTATTCCTCGCAGCCGCGCCCTTTGGCCCAGCGCATGGCTTCCCATTGCAGCAGGTAAGTCGGCATGAGGTTGCGCGCCTCATCCGTAGACGCACCGTAGAAATACCATGCCCGTTTGCCGCGCCCGAAAACCATCAGCGCGGCCAATGGTCTGTTTGCATACTCGGCGACTAGCAATTCACACAGACCCGCTTTGTGGAAAATATCGTAAGCGCGGCGGTAATAGTCGAGTGAATGAACGCCAAAGACATCCCGCTCGCCAGTGGTTAACAGCATGCGGTGAAAGGCCTCGATGTCGTCCCAGGCGCGCACGGTCACGCCCTTTTTCCCTGCCAGTCGGATGTTGTAGCGGCACTTCTGCTTCATGCGTGCCAGGATTGCCTCTTCGCTGCCGCGCAGGTCAACGATGAGGGTGCGGCGGGGTTGGATGGAATGAGGGCTGGGGATGAGTGACGTGTGACGTGTGACGTGTGACGTGTGAGTGTCGTCCCATTCGTCTGGCTCGATCTTCAGAAAGACGGCGCGACGGGCGCGGCAGGCCGCATCCACTTCCGCCCAGAATTGATCACTGATTGCCAAGTACCGATCACTGAACACTGGCCCCTTTGGCATGTACGCCACCGTCAGCCCCAGCGGCAGCTTGCGGAATAGAATCTGCGCGCCGCAATCCCCGAAAATGACGTGCGCAGCTTCCCACCCAAATGCGGACTTCAATTCACCCCATTCGCCGGTCTGGAGGATGTGGGCGTTGGGATGCCCGGAGATATATTGGTTCCATTCGGAAGGGGAATGGGTCGGCATGAGTATCAGTGATCAGTTATCAGTCATCAGTGTTCAGGCTCACCGATACTGGTGATTGATAACTACACTACTGAAGTTAAATCCGGCGGCGGGGTGGCGCGCACGGCCGCGCTCGGTATGGTTGCATCCAACAGGTCCAGGATGGCGACTTTCTCTCCGTCCCGCGCCAGGCGCAGCAGCTCGTCCACTGTCTGCTGAAGCGAGACTGTCGCGGGGACAGTCTCTTCTTCTTCGACGCGGAAGATTTCTGGGTGGTCTGTTGGCCGGTAGCGCATCCCTTCATCCCAAAGGTCTTCACTCAGTTTCTCGCCTGGACGGATGCCGGTGAAGTCAATTTCGATATCTTTGCCTGGTTCGAGGCCGGAGAGGCGGATCAAGTCTTCAGCCAAATCAAGGATGCGTATCTGCTGTCCCATATTCAACAAGAACACTTCGCCGCCCTGGCCCATGGCGGAGGCCTGCAGAACGAGGTGCACAGCCTCCGGGATGGTCATGAAGTAGCGCTTCATATCCGGATGTGTGATCGTGACCGGGCCGCCGTGGGCGATCTGACGCTTGAAAAGCGGCACCACGCTGCCCCGGCTGCCCAATACGTTCCCAAAGCGTACAACGGAATAAGCACGCCCGGTGCGGAAAGCCGCATCTAGGACGATCATCTCGGCCACGCGCTTCGTGGCGCCCATCACGTTGACTGGGCGGATGGCCTTATCGGTAGAGATCATCACCAGCCGCTCGACATCGCAGGCCACGGCCGCCTCGACCACGTTGCGCGTCCCGATGACGTTGTTGGTCACGGCTTCTTCTGCGTTGGCTTCCATCAGCGGCACGTGTTTGTGCGCAGCGGCATGGAAGATCACCTGGGGGCGGTGATTTTTCAGGATGGCCATCATGCGTGGCAGATCGCGGATATCGGCAATGACCGGTTGCATCGGCAGGGATGAGTAGTTATCCCTCAGTTCCAGCAGGGCTTCGAAGATACTGTTCTCGCCGTGGCCGAGCAGCACCAATTCACTCGGCCCCCAGCGGGCGATCTGGTGGCATATTTCTTTGCCGATCGAACCGCCAGCGCCGGTGACGAGCACGCGTTTGCCGGTCAAAGATGCCCCCACCAGCTCATTTTGGATTTGGACTGGTTCACGCCGCAGCAGGTCAGTGATGTCCACCTCCCGCAGACGACTGACACTGACCTTGCCGCCCAACAACTCGTAAATTCCAGGCATGCTCCTGGATGGGATGCCGTTCATGCGGCAAATGTCGGTCACCATGCGGACGATGCGTCCCCCTGCGCTGGGTATGGCGATGATAACTTCGCCCACAGGGCGGGTATGGAGTATGCGAGCCAAATCAGCCATTTTCCCGATCACCGGCACCCCGTATATTTTGTGTTTTTGCTTGGTCGGATCATCGTCCAGATAGCCGATCGGTGCCAGGCTCAACTGAGGATTCTTTTGCATCTCGCGTACCACCAACGCGCCGGCATCCCCCGCGCCGATGACTAGAACTTTACGGACTCTGCCGACAGGTCGTTTCTCAGCGGAAGCTTGGCTTTCGGCGATCAGACGCAGCGAAAGGCGGAATCCGCCGATGCCTATCAGTGAGAGGACCCAGTCAATGATCAGGGCGGAACGTGGGAAGCCGATAAAGAGCTGTGCCGAGTACAGCGCGATCATGGTCACCGAGACGACCGCGGAGGCGACTGTCACGGCCATGCTGATCAGCTTCAATTCGTTCGTGCTGGCGTAAGCCCATTGGCGGCGGTACAAGCCGAACAGGTAGTAAACAATCGGTTTGACGATCATGCTGACGGCCATCATCCAATAGGCTGACGGCAGGTAAAAATAAAAGTAAGTACCTTCCAACCGCAGCGCATAGGCGCTCAGGACAGATGCAATTGTCAGTGCTATGTCTATCAGGACGACAAAGCGGTTACGGATGTTCAGGAGGGATTTTATGTTTATTGACATATCCATTCCATTGTTTGGCGCAAACCGTCTACGAGCCGCGTCTTGGCGCAAAAGCCCAGGGTGGCGGCGGCAAGCCCCGGGTCTCCGGCCGAACGGTAGATGTCTCCGGGGCGCGGAGGGGCATGTTGTGGCGCAGGCGCGTCAGGAAAGAGCTGCATCAACGTATCCATCAAATCGCGGACGCTCGTCTCGCGGCCGGTGCAGATGTTGCATACCAGGCCGGCCGCCTGGGGATGGTCGGCTGCCAGCAAGTTGGCTTCAACGACATCTTGGATGAAGATCAGGTCACGCGTTTGCCCGCCGTCGCCATAGATGATGGCTGGCTGCCCGCTCGACAAGCGACGGATGAAGATCGGCACGGCTGCCGCGTACTGGGTATCCGGCGACTGGCGCGGGCCGAACACGTTGAAATAGCGCAAGGCGACCACTTCCAGGTCGAAGGCGCGGGTGTACAGCCCGGCGTAGATTTCGGCGATTTGCTTGGAAGCCGCGTAGGGTGATAGCGGCTGCAAGCGTGCATCCTCCGCGAGCGGCAGGGCGTCCGAGTCGCCGTACACGGCTGCGCTAGAGGCCAACACCACGCGGCGTACGTGCGCCTGGCGCGCCGCTTCGAGCAGGATTTCCGTCCCGCCGACGTTGACATCGAAGCAGGCTTGCGCTTCGGACATGGACTGCAGCGCCGAGACGAAGGCCGCCTCGTGGAAGATGACTTCCACATCCCGGACGGCTGCGCGCACCCGCGCCGCGTCGCGCAGGTCGCCTTCCAGGACCTCGAGCCTGCCGCCGAAGCCCTCAAGGTTCTCTCGCCGCCCGGTCGAGAAGTTATCCAGCACGCGGACAGCGTGACCGCCTGCGAGCAGCGTCTGAACGAGGTGCGATCCAATGAAACCGGCCCCACCGGTGACGAGATAGTGCCTCATGCTATCTCCCGCGGAAGCCGAATACCTGTCCGACGGTGCGCAGCAGGATGATGATATCCATCAGCAAGTTGCGGTGCTTGATGTAGTAGAGATCGTACTCGAGCTTGGTCGCCATTTCCTCGACAGTGGTGTAGTAGCTGTAACTGACTTGCGCCAGGCCGGTGACGCCCGGCTTGACCAGCAAGCGTGCCCGGTAGAATGGGATTTGTTTCTGGAATTCGGCAATCCACTCGGGGCGCTCGGCGCGCGGCCCGACCAGGCTCATTTCACCGCGCAGCACATTGAGGAACTGAGGCAGCTCGTCAATATGTGCTTTCCGTAGCAGATTACCTACGTTTGTGATGCGGCTATCTTTTTCCTGGGTGAGCTGGGGTTTGCCATCCTTTTCGGCATCTTGGCGCATCGTGCGGAACTTGTAGACGTAATAAGCCTTGCCGCCCTTGCCAGAGCGGATTTGCTTGTAGATGACAGGTGCGCCGCTGTCGAGCAGGATGAGGATGGCGACTAGAGGATAGAGTGCGGCGCAGATACCCAGGCCGACCAACCCGCCGATGATATCGAGGAGACGCTTTCCAGCCTCGTAGAACCCGCCGACGCGCGCCTCGTCCACGAAGGAACGGAGCAGCCAATCCGATTCCAGGTGACGAACCGGCACGCGACCCATGATCTCCTCGTACAAGGTGGGCATGGGCGTGACTTCGATACCGCTTTCCTGGGCGTCAAGAATGGTTTGGAAGGTGCTGCCCTGCATCTCGCCGGTGATGGCAACGACGATATCGGTAACGCGCTCTTTTTCTGCAATTTCCAGCAGGCGGTCGCTTTGGCTGAGGACGGGATATCCCTCGACTTGGTCACCGAGTTTCTTTGGATCGTCGTCAACAAAGCCGACGAGGAAGAAAGGCGGAGGCCAGAGGTTCTTGTAGGCTTCAGCCAGCCTCTGCCCGGCTTTCCCGGCTCCTACGACCAGCACGCGGCGCATGAAAGCGGGCGCGGTAAAAATGCGAATGTAAGCCAATCGCCAAAGCAAGGTAAGAACAGAGGCCGCAATGAGAAAGACCCCAATTCCTATTCGGTTCAAGGAGCCTTTCACTAACACATAGACGAAGGCGTAGATTACCAGACCAATCAGTGCTGCAACGGCAATGCCGCGCACGGTTTTACGCCAGTTTTGGGCGCGGTGAACATCGTAAAGCTCGACCATCAACACCAGCCAACCTAATGGCAGGAGATAGAACCAGAACTCGACGCGTTCCTGCAAGAAGCTGAGCGAAAACTTGAACCAGATATCGCGCTGCCCCCAGACGTAAAGTGACACGAACAAGGCCAAGACAGCTACGGCTATATCTCCAGCGAGCAATATCCCGCGTTGTTCGTGAGGGCGGACTCGCCAACGTGCGGACCTTGGGGTGGTTTTCGAGCCATTATTGTTCATTTGTTACTTAATCATACTCCATAAAAAGCCTGCACCCCAGGCAATGTGCATATCTGCAATGGCCAATGGAAGGCCGATCAGCAAGGTCAATTTCCGCTGGCGGATGGCAGCCTGGATACCGGCGAAGATCAGGATCAGCGCGTAAAGCAGCACCTCGGCAGCCAATAACCATTGAAAAACTGGTAAAAAGATTGCCAGAATAATTCCCACTATCAGACTGAGAACGAACAGCGGTGGAAGCCCCTGCCTCCAGCGTAGCGTCTCTGGATAGCGTTTCAGCATCTTTCGCTTCCAATAGCCGTAGCGCCAGAATTGCCGCGTCAGCGCCGCCAGCGTGGGCCGGGCATAGTAGATGGAGCGAATGGCCGGGTCAAGCCAGATGCGGCCTCCGGATTTTCGTATGCGAGCGTTGAATTCGTAATCCTCGTTGGTCAACAAGGATTCATCGAAAAAGCCGATCAGGGCAAGCTGTTCACGCTTGAAGGCGCCGAACGGAACGGTATCCACGTAAGCGGCCTTTTCGGCGTGACGATAACGGGCGTCGCCGACGCCGAGCGGATGCGCGGCAGCCGCGGCGATGGATTGGGCCAACCATCCCTCCGCGCCGGGGCGGATCTCCCAGATGCCGCCGACGTTCTCTCCCAGCCCGGATTCCAGCGCGGAGACGCAGCGTTCGACGTAATCCGGGTAGGGCATCGAGTGAGCGTCCAGCCGGACGATGATCTCACCTTGGGCTTCCTGCAGGGCGCGGTTGAGCGCGGCCGGGATGGCGCGCGCCGGGTTGTCCACTACGCAGACGTGCAAATCGGGGTGCTTTTCTACGAAAGCCATGATCTCGCCGCGCGTGTCATCGCTTGATATGCCATCGGCGATGATGGCCTCCATGTCAGCGCGCGGATAGGTCTGAGCGTAAATGGCGACGAGCAGATTGCGGATTGTGGCTTGCTCGTTGTAACAAGGGACGATGATCGAGACGAAAGGGGACATTCAATCATATTTTACGGATTGCGTTTTTCGTTTCAGAATGATACGTGGAACGTAATCCGTAAGGTCTTATTTTTTACGCTTCGCGTCGGGCTGATCAGTCAGCGGGGCGAGTGGAAGCCTGACCGTGAACGTGCTGCCCTCGCCCGGCGCGCTATGGACGCTAATTGTACCACCATGCGCCTGCACGATCTCTTTGACGATTGCCAGGCCCAGCCCCGCGCCGTGCTTTTCGCCGCCTTTGCGCGCCGGGTCAGCCTGGTAAAACCGGTCGAAGATGTGTGCGATTTCTGCGGACGAGATACCTATCCCGCTATCTGTCACCGAAATCTCGACCCCGTCGTCGGCTTGTGATGCGTGCAGTGAAACCTGGCCTCCGGCGGGCGTGAACTTTAGGGCGTTATCTACCAGGTTGGTGAAGACTTGCGCTAGCCGGTCGCCATCTCCGGTGAGGGGGGGCAGTACGGGGGCTTGGACATGTAAGTTGATGCCCGCCTTTTTGGCTTGCGGTGTGAACTTCTCGACCACACTGTTGAGCAGGGCAGGCAAATCCACCGGTGCGCGTTGAAAGTCGGCGGTGCCGGCTTCGAGGCGGGCCAGGTCGAGCAGATCGAGCACCATGCGGTGCATCCGCCCGGCTTCGTCGTGGATCACCCTGGCGGCCTGCTGGCGCGCTTCGGCTGTATCGGCAGTGCCATCCAAGATGGCCTGGGCGAAACCCTGGATCGAGGTCAGCGGGGTCTTCAGTTCGTGGGACACGTTGGCAACGAAATCGCGCTGGGATTTCTGACTGGCCTGAACGCGAGTGGTCATCTCGTTGAAGGCGCGCGTCAGAGCCTGGACCTCGTGCGGGCCTTTGAGTGGAATAGCAGCGGCCTGCCGCGCGGGCATCTGGCGCGAGGCAGCCACCACCCGCTGGAGCGGGTCGGCGATCCAGCGCGCGATCCCAAACGCTATGACCAGGGATAAGACCAGCGCCAATGCGCTGGCCTCGACGAAAGGCAGGAAAAGGTCATCCCGGATGATGGTCAGCAGTTGCAACTTCGGGCGCGGCACAGCCAGCACCAGCCAGCGTTCATCCGATAACTTTTGGGCTATGAAGAGCCAATATGCTCCCGAATCATCTTTTATCACCCTGTTCAAGAGAAGGAGGCGCAGCAGGCGCGGCAGGGAAAAGGCGGGGGAGCTTCCGGCACGTGAATCGGCTTGCAATTGACGATTCTTATCGAATACCAGCAGGCGCACATCGTAGGTCCGATCATATTGCTTGAGGATCGGCAGGAGAGAATCTAGCGGTAATTTTCCCAGGCCGGGTTGGTTTATTTGGAGGATCGCCTCTATATCCCGCAGGCGCGTGAAAGTCTGCCGGTAGACGAAAGGATTCCGGATGAGGTAGACGATGATGAATAAAGCCGTTACGGTCAACGCGGCTAAGACCAGCAGGGCGTAACTGAGCCAGAGGCGGGCACGCAGGGATGAGAACATTTCGATTTACGATTTACGATTTACGATTGGCGATTTCCGAATTGACCACGAGTTTGTAGCCGATGCCGGTTATGGTTTCGATTTGAACCGTGCTCCCTGCCAGCTTCTTGCGCAGGTGGGCGATGTGGACATCCACGGTGCGCGTCTGCCCATAGAAGTCAAAGCCCCAAGCCTGTTGAAGCAGTTGCTCGCGGCTCAAGACACGGCCACGCTGGTTGGCCAGGGTCAGGAGCAAGTCGAATTCCTGGGTGCGCAGGTCGAGGGTCCGCTCGCCGAGGCGCACCTCGCGGCTGGCCGGGTCAATGGTCAGGTCGCCGAGGTAGATTGGGGCAGCGTCCGCTTGAGCCGCCCGTTCGCTGCGCCGCAGGATGGCCTTTACTCGCGCGACCAGTTCGCGCGGGTTGAACGGCTTGGTCAGGTAGTCATCCGCGCCCAGTTCCAAGCCGATGATCTTGTCAATGTCCTCGTCGCGGGCGGTGAGCATCAGGATGGCGACGGGATCGTTCTGCGCCCTCAGGCGACGGCAGACCTCCAAACCGTCCAGCTTGGGGAGCATCACATCCAGCACAATCAGGGCGGGACGCAGGCTGGCTGCCGCTGCAAGAGCCGCTTCGCCATCCCCGGCCGCTTCGACGCGGAAATTCTCCCGCTCCAGGTACATGCGCGCCAGCTGGAGGATGGAAGGCTCATCGTCAACGAGCAAAACGAGTTCGTTCATGGAGAGTGACAAGTGACGAGTGGCTGGTAAGGGGCGACGCGTTCCTTATTGCATGCAAAGTGCGATAACCTCGATCTCGACGCTTGCGCCTTTGGGCAGCCCGGCCACGGCGACGGTCGAACGCGCCGGTGGGTTCTTGGTAAAGAATTCGGCGTAGATGGCATTCATTTTAGCAAAGTCGGCCATATCCTTGAGGAAGACGGTGGTCTTGACGGTGTTGTCCAGATTGGTGCCGGCGGCTTCGAGCACGTGCTGCAGGTTGGTGAGCACCTGGCGCGTTTCTGCCTCGATGCCGCCCGATACCAGCTCGCCTTTGGCCGGATCCAGACCGATCTGCCCGGCGGTGTAGACCAGGTCCCCGGCTCGAATGGCAACTGAATAGGGCCCGATGGCACCCGGCGCTTTGTCGCTGGTGATGACCTTCTTATCTTTGGAAGTGGACATTTTTACCTCTGTTTTGATTTTACTGCAAAAGAAGAGCAGAAACGCAGCACACGGCTGTAAAATCCTCGTAAAAAAATTTTGACCTTTGCTTGACAATCTCTTCCTCTACGTGTAAAATCACACCCGCTCGACAACGGGAAAAAGAGCACTTTGGCCGAGATAGCTCAGTTGGTAGAGCACGCGACTGAAAATCGCGGTGTCGTCAGTTCGATTCTGACTCTCGGCACTCTCGGCTGAAAAGCAAGGCCAATTGCGGGCGTGGTTCAGTGGTAGAACGTCTCCTTGCCAAGGAGAAGGTCGTGGGTTCGAATCCCATCGCCCGCTCTGACGATTGCGGATTGCAGATTGATGATTGCAGATTGTCAGTCGGCAATCCGCAATTTGCAATCATCAATCCCAATCGAATGGCGTCGTGGCCAAGTGGGAAGGCAAGGGTCTGCAAAACCCTGATCACGGGTTCAAATCCCGTCGACGCCTCTGAAAGGACGAGTCCGGAAGGACTCGTTTCTATTTGAGAGTGTTGGCTAGCAAGGCCCTGATCACGGGTTTCCTCTCCGAGGACTTCGCAAATCCCGTCGACGCCTCTGAAAGGACGAGTCCGGAAGGACTCGTTTCTATTTG
>CAYZIQ010000114.1:0-1348 GCA_964478375.1 uncultured Chloroflexus sp.
CCTGCGGCGAAACACTCTACGACAAATGGATGGCGACCCAGCCGTGCGAAGGACTCGAAGAGGGAGGTGCCTCCTCCAGTTGTCCCGGCTACTATTTGCACTTTGTAAAGTCTACGCCAGCCAAACGCAAGATCGGCGTGACCCTGCCGCCGCCGGTCGTATGGGTCTCGCTCGAAGGCTGCACCTCGGTCTCTTCCACCAACAATTGCCAGCAGCAGCCGACGCTAATCCTGACCGGCGATGAGCCTCTGCCCAACGAGAAGATTACCAGCATCGAAGGCACGCTCGATGGTGAAGCGTTCACCTGTGATGCGATTTGTGACCTTTCACTCGATACGACAGGAGATGGCAGCATTGAGATAGACTTCTGGGCATATTCAAGCTATGGCGACAGCAGCCAGGCTTTCCAAGCCCAGGTTCGGGTCGTTGAGAATGAGAACGAGGGCAATGGGCGAAGCTGGTACGTGGATGTGCTCAGCACGCAATGGGCTGGCACTCCTCTAGCCGGCTGCGCCCAAACCTGGGAAGCCTTCCCTCCAGTCGGCGGGCCGCCAGCCTGGTTGACAACACCTGAAAAGCCGGAAGACCTGGCTTCAAACATCCCTTACGAATATCTGGCAGGTCACCTAATCATCCAGGGCGCAGTGGATGTCAGCAGTTGCTCGGATGGTGGCCTGCTTCCGAGCGGCGCGGCCAGTCCTTGCGGCCTGGAGGCTGCGCACCCGGCGGTCCAAGAGTGGCAGAATCAGTTCGATGACTTGATTTTCAATGCGGCCCAGGATACCGGCATTCCGGCACAGTTGCTCAAAAATCTTTTCAGCCGAGAGAGCCAGTTCTGGCCAGGGATTGTTACCAGCATCCCCGAAGTAGGTTTAGGGCAGTTGACCGGTAACGGCGCAGATACAGCCCTGCTTTGGAACCCATCGTTCTACGAGCAATTTTGTCCCCTGGTGCTTGCGGATAGCGTGTGCCGCAAGGGATACCCCTTTCTGGAAGAATCGGAGCAAGCGACCCTGCGCGGCGCTTTGGTGCGCAACGCGGACGCCTTCTGCGCTGACTGTCCACTCGGCATTGATCTGCGGCAGGCGGACTTCAGCGTCAGCGTCTTTGCCGAGACCTTGCTCGCGAATTGCGAGCAGGTTGGGCAAATCGTCCATAACTACCTGTGGACGGCACCGGGCCAGGTGAGCAGTTATGAGGACTTGTGGAAATTCACGCTGGTCAACTATAATGCCGGGCCTGGATGTCTCTCGATTGCAATAGAAGATGCTATCGATGCTGGCGATCCGCTGGATTGGGAGCACCTCTCGCAGTATTTGACGCCGGTCTGCCAGGGCGCGATAGATTA
>CAYZIQ010000114.1:1448-7036 GCA_964478375.1 uncultured Chloroflexus sp.
CCAAGCGGCTGGCTGGCGTGCTGGCAAAGATCGTCACTTTCCAGCCGGTCTTTCGCTTTCGCCCCTTGACCAGTCTGTTCCACGCTCTGGTCGGATGGGGGTTTGGCTTCTATCTGTTGGTCAACCTATTGGACGTGACGCACGCTTACCTGCCCGGCTTCGAGATCCCAGGTATCGCGGGGAACATCTACCGTCTGCTAGCGGACATACTCTCGGTGGGCGTGCTGATCGGGATGACCTTCTTCCTCGTCCGCCGCTTCGTATTCAGACCCGCGAACCTGTCCACACGCGAATCGACTCTGCTCCATCCGAAAGCGCGCGCCGGCATCCGGCGCGACTCGGTGATCGTGGGCGGGTTCATCTTGCTGCACGTCGGGTCGCGGTTTGTGGGTGAATCGTTCACGGTCGCGGCGGCAGGGAAAGCTGACGGGTGGCAGCCGTTCGCCAGTGCGGTAGCCGGCCTGTGGTCCGGGTGGAGTCCGACCGCGCTCGTCATCGGTCAGCATGTCGCCTTTTGGCTGGCACTCGGCTTGATCCTGGCGTTCATTCCCTATTTCCCCTATTCCAAACATGTTCACCTGTTCTTCGCCCCGCTTAATTACCTGCTTAAGCCAGAGCGGCGTTCGATTGGAGAGCTGAGCAAGCTGGATTTCGAAAACGAGAGCGTGGCGCAGTTTGGCGCGTCGAAGCTGGCTGACCTGGGCTGGGAGCAGATCATGGACGCCTATGCCTGCATCATGTGCTTCCGCTGCCAGGAGGTCTGCCCGGCGTATGGGACGGGCAAGGTGCTCTCGCCCGCTGCGCTGGAGATCAACAAACGGTATTTGTTGAATGGTGTTAAGGGGCAAACCGTTCTGAGCGGTGCGCAGCGCGGTCGAAGGACGCCCCTACCCGAAACCCCTTTGACCGAATTTGCGATTTCGGAGGAGGCCGTTTGGGCCTGCACCTCCTGCGGCGTGTGCGTGGACATCTGCCCGGTGAACAATGAGCCGATGCGTGACATCCTCGACATCCGACGCGCGCTGGTGCTGATGGAGAATGCCTTCCCGAAGCAATTGGAGACTGCTTTTCGCGGCATGGAGCGGATGGTCAACCCGTGGAACATCTCGCCGACTGAGCGGATGAAGTGGACTGAGGGGCTGAAGGTGCCGACCATCGAGCAGAATCCGCAGCCTGACATCCTGTGGTGGGTAGGCTGCGCCCCAGCCACCGACGCGCGCGCCCAAAAGACCGCCCAGGCCTTTGCGAAAATCCTCAACGCAGCGGGCGTGAGCTTCGCCGTGCTGGGCCAGCGTGAGCAATGTACCGGCGATTCGGCCCGGCGCGCCGGCAACGAGTACCTATTCAACGATCTGGCGACCGCCAATGTGGAAATGCTCAACGAGGTAAAGCCGAAACGCATCGTGACCACCTGCCCGCATTGTCTGCATACTTTGAAGAATGAATATCCTGCATTTGGCGGGAATTACGAGGTGAGCCATCATACTCAGCTTATCAATGAGTTGATTGGAGCGGGGAAGTTACAGTTATCAGTGAGCAGTGATCGGTTATCAGTAACGTTCCATGATCCGTGTTATTTGGGAAGGCACAACAAGGTTTTTGCAGAGCCGCGCCAGGTGTTGAAAGAAGCACAACTGGACTTGACCGAAATGCCGCGCCACGCGGCCAAGTCGTTCTGCTGCGGAGCGGGCGGCGCGCAGATGTGGAAGGAAGAGGAGCATGGGGCAACGAACGTCAACAAGGCGCGCTTCGCCGAGGCCAAAGCCACCGGCGCTGGAACGCTGGCGGTCGGCTGTCCCTTTTGCATGGTGATGCTGACCGACGCTGCCAAAGCGGATGGTGGAGAAATCCAGGTAAAAGATGTGGCAGAACTTGTGACGGAGAGGTTAAAATAAGGGGAATGGACAAGATTCGCATCCTGCTGGCAGATGATCACACCATTCTAAGGGAGGGGATTCGCGCCCTGCTCGAGCGCGAGCCGGACCTGAGCGTGGTCGGCGAGGCGGCGGATGGTCGCGCCGCCGTGACCTTGGCCTGCCAGTTAACCCCGGATGTGGTCCTCATGGACATCGCCATGCCGCTGCTGAATGGCATCGAGGCCACGCGGCAGATCCGCAACCAGTGCCCAGCCGTGAAAGTGCTCGCTCTGACAATGCACGACAACGAAGAGTACATCCGCCAAGCGCTTGCAGCCGGGGCGATGGGCTATATCCTGAAGGACGCGGCAGCCAAAGAATTGGTTAGTGCCATCCGCTCGGTACAGCGCGGCGAATCGGTGCTTTCGCCGGCCATCACGCGCTTGGTCATTGAGGATTACCTGCGCTGGGGCGGTATCAGGTCGGCAGAGGACAACGAATGCTTGAGCGCTCGCGAGCGGGAGATCTTGCAACTGATCGCCGAAGGTTACACTAACAAGCAAATCGCCGAAATCCTGACCATCTCGGTCAAGACCGTACAGGCGCACCGTCTGAGTTTGATGCAGAAGTTGAATTTGCACGACAAGGGGGAGTTGATCAAGTACGCGATCCAAAAGAAGATCATAGAAATATAAGGCTCACCTCGGTAAACTTGAGAGCGGTAGGCGTGCAGCCAGCTTCGTTGGTCGCACATCTGCCGTCTTTTTCGGGCTTTTAAGAAGATACGAATTTCACCTACCGACCGTTCGGTAGGTGTTGTATAATTGTGAAATAAGGCACGCGCCCGAGGCAGTTCAGGCCTGGAGCGGATGAAAAACAATTCACAATCCGGTATGCTATTCATGGATCCAACGCGGAGAGATCGCGTTTTACCTTGTTGCTTACCCTCTGCGTCGAATGGAACACCATCACATAAACCCTATCCTTGAGGTGCCCCATGACCGATTCGTCACGAAAGAAATCCATCGTCGGGCTGATCGTGATGTTCGTGGCAGGGATTTTGCTCATCGCCACAGCCATCCACGTGCAAGCCATGTCCACGGCTGCGCAGGCGGGAAAGTTCAACTGGCCGCTGGCCGAGGAGGCACTGACAGCACAGCCCGCATCCGGCCCGGCAGCGACCATCCCGCCGCCCAAGCAGGAACCCTGCCTATCCTGTCACATCACGGGGGAGAACAAGAACCTATGGACCCCGCTCGTCCGCTGGCTCGTTTTCGGCACGTTTGGCCTGATATTCGCTTTTGGGGTGTACCGCTCGGCCTCGGTCTGGACCCAGCGCAAGCCGTGGAAACCGCTCACGGTCCGCGCCGCAACGTGGGTAGATGAGCGTTACCAGATCTCCGAACCACTGTCCAAGATCCTCAAGAAGCCGGTTCCGAAATATGCGCTGCACTGGTGGTATTGCCTGGGGGGGATCACGGCTTTCCTGTTCGTCGTCCAGGGCTTGACCGGCATCATGCTGGCCTTCTACTATAAACCCACCGCCGCAGAGGCCTACGCCAGCATCCAGTTCATCGAGAACGAGGTGCGCTTCGGGGCGGCCATCCGCATGATTCATCACTGGGCAGCGAACGCTATGATCGTGATGTGCATTGCCCACATGTTGCGGGTCTTCATTATGGGCGCGTTCAAACCGCCGCGCGAGCTGAACTGGATCAGCGGTGTGCTGCTGCTTATCCTAACACTGGCTTTCGGCTTCACCGGTTACCTGCTGCCATGGGATCAGCGCGCTTTCTGGGCCACGACCGTCGGCACGCAGATCGCTGGTGCGATCCCAGCCATTGGCAACCTGGCGTTGGTCTTCCTGCGCGTCGGCTGGAACGTGAGCGAAGCGACCTTAGGCCGGTTCTACGGCCTGCACATCATCGTTATTCCGCTGGCAACGGTAGCGTTCATGCTGGTACATTTCATGATGGTGCGCCGGCTGGGCGTCAAGAAGCCGTTGTAGGAGGAGACTATGACTACCCCTCATCCTGAAACCGAAAAAGATAGCATCCCCTTCTACCCTGACCACGTCAAGACCGAATTCTTCGTAGTGGTAGGGATCGTCGTCCTGGCCATCATCGTCGGGATCCTCGGCCTGCTGTCCCCGGTCGGCCTGCAGGCCCCCGCTGATCCGCTGAACACCCCCCTGCACGTCAAGCCGGAATGGTATTTCCTGTTCCTGTATCAGATCCTCAAGATCATTCCACCAAACATTTTAGGCATCGAAGGGACAGCCCTCGGCGTAGTTTCTGTTATAGTGGCCTTGATCATTGTCATGCTGTGGCCCTTTTTCGATAAGAAGGAGGACACCAAGAAAGCCATGTGGATCCGGGTGGCAGTGACCATCCTCGGCCTGATCCTCGTTATTGCCCTGACTATCTGGGGAGAGGTGAGTTGACATGAGCGACATCACACGACGTGACTTTTTGAAATTGCTCCAAGGGGCTGGCGCGCTGATCGGCGTGAGCGCAGTTGCCACGCCAATCGTGGCCTATTTCTACCCGCCCAAACTGATCGAGATGCCCACCCAGCCGGTGTTGGTCTGCCCGGAAAGCGAACTGCCAATGGGAAAGGCGAAGACAGTGGAGTTTGGCCGCTACCCAGCCCTTGTCATCCATACCGAGAATGGCTTGAAAGCCTATTCAGCGGTCTGCACGCACTTCGCCTGCCTGGTCAAGTGGAATCCCGATACAGGCCGCATCGAGTGTCCCTGCCACGATGGGTTCTTCAACGTCTCGGATGGCAGTGTCATCTCCGGCCCGCCTCCTAAACCGCTTCTGGCGCTGGTCGCGGAGGCTGTGGATGGGCAAGTCTATGTGAAGGTTGGAGGTTAATCATGACTACGGAAGCAGTGATCAGTAAACAGCCTGCCCTGAACGGAGGTGAAGGGGCATCAGTGAAAAGTCGGTTGACCTTCTACGAGTGGTTGAAGCGGATTCTACCGGGTGTGAAAGATTTCTTCGTCCATATCCTCGGTCAGGTGCGCATCCTCAAGAAAGTCTATCCCGGCGTAATGCACTTCATGATCTTCTGGGGCGTGACTATCCAGGTGCTCGGCACGGCCATCAACATCCTCAATATGAAACTCTTCATCCCGTGGGTCATCACCTTCCCGCGCGACGGCTGGTATCTGGGTTACGAACTGGTGATGGACATTGCCGGAGCCATGATCCTGCTCGGCGTGCTGATGGCTGCTATCCGGCGTTACATCTGGCGCCCCAAGTACCTCGAAACGCACTGGGACGATACCGTCGCCCTCGTACTGCTCTTCCTCGTCGCGTTCGTGGGATTTACCAACGAGGGCATCCGCCTGATGGTCACCAATCCGGCATGGCGGGCGTGGTCGCCGGTCGGGAACTGGGCCGCGTCCATTATGACGGCGACCGGCTTCCCGGTCGAGGAAGCCGCGACCGCCCACGACGCGCTGGTCTATACCCACGTCATCCTGGCGCTATTGCTCGTCGGGCTGATCCCGTTCACCAAAATGCGCCACCTGGTCAACACGCCACTTAACATCCTGGTTCGCCCGCGCCGCAAGACTGGCGAACTGGCAAAGATCGAGGACATCGAGACGACCGAAATCCTGGGCGTTGGCAAAGTGGCCGAGTTCACCTCACAGCAACTGCTCTCCTTCGACGCCTGCCTGCGCTGCGGACGCTGCGAGGAGGCCTGCCCGGCCAACTTCAG
>CAYZIQ010000114.1:7136-9466 GCA_964478375.1 uncultured Chloroflexus sp.
TCGACGCCTGCCTGCGCTGCGGACGCTGCGAGGAGGCCTGCCCGGCCAACTTCAGTGGGATGCCGTACTCGCCAAAGGAACTCGTCCAGATACTGCGCAAGATGATGATTGGCGGGCTGGTGACTGGTGAGGTGAAGCCCGAGGCCGAGATCATGGGTTCGGTGATGACCGAGGAATATCCCTGGTACTGCACCACCTGTGGCGCGTGCCTAGTCAAGTGCCCGGCCTTTATCAGTCCGGTGGACGAGGTGGTTGACCTGCGCCGTTACCAACTCCTGACCAGCGGCAAGATGCCCAAGTCGGTCGGCGATACGATGCGCAACATGGAACGGCAGGGCAACCCGTGGGGAATGCCGCCCGAAAACCGCATGGCTTGGGCGGAGGGCCTGAACGTGCGCGAGCTGGCGCCCGGCGAGCAGGCTGATGTGTTGTTCTTCACTGGCTGCGCGGCGGCTTTCGACGAGCGCAACAAGAAGGTAACGCGCGCCTTTGTCAAGTTGATGCAAAAGGCGGGTGTGGACTTCGCCGTGCTCGGCTTCGATGAGACCTGCTGCGGCGAGACCGCCCGGCGCATAGGTCACGAGTACATTTTCCAGGAGTTCGCCAAACAAAACATCGAAACCTTCGGCAAGGTCAAGTTCAACCGCATCGTCACCGCCTGTCCGCATTGCTTCAACACGCTCAAGAATGAGTACCCGCAGATGGGTAGGAACTACGAAGTCATCCACTACTCACAATTGCTTGCCGAATTGGTTGCCAGTAAAAAACTCGATCTGCAATCTGCAATCAGCAATCCGCAATCTGCAATGGTTTTCCACGACTCTTGCTACCTGGGCCGCTACAACAACATCTACGCTGAGCCGCGCGCCTTGCTCGATGGGGCGGGTGTCAACCGCGTAGAGATGGCCCGACACGGCGAGAATTCCTTCTGCTGCGGCGGCGGGGGCGGCGGGATGTGGCTGGAGACGGATGCTAACACGCGCATCAACCACCGCCGCCTCAAGGACGCGCTGGACGCCAAGGCCGAGGTCGTGGCAACTGCCTGTCCCTACTGTCTGTTGATGTTCGACGACGCCATCCGCTCGAGGGGCATTGGTGAGCAGGTCAAAGTGATGGATATTGCCGAGGTATTGGTACAACAGATGGGTTGATCGCGTAGGGCGACGTAACGTCGCCCCTACCATCGGAGGAGGTGCTCTATGGCTACTCAATGGATGCTGAAAACCAGAGGCGACCCGCTAGGAACGGTCCACCGCTTTGTCCGTGACGTCTGGCAGGCTGCCGGCTTCGAGGCTCTGATTGCCCCCCTCAGCGCCAAAGGCCAGAAACAGATTCTCACCGATCCAACCGGCCTGGAGGCAGTCAACCCCTTCCAGCCATTGATGTTGACGAACATTGCCAGGGTAATCCCGGAGGCGCTGAAGGAACACAAACACGGACGCGTCGGCGTGCTGCTGCGTCCGTGTGAAATGCGCGCCCTCGACGAGGTCACCGAGCGTGGCACCATCCAGGCCGAACGCCTGTTGACCCTCTGCGTAGACTGCCTGGGAACCTTCCCAGAGGATGAATTCGCGTGGCGCGCTGCCCGCAAAGGCTCGGAGAAGAGATTGGCGGGTGAAGCCTTGCAGTTCGCGCCACAGGGCGGGATCGCCGCCTACCGCTACCGCGCCGCCTGCCAGATGTGCCTGTCTCCCGGTGCGACCGAGGCCGACATCAACATCGGCATTCTGGGCTTACCTGTCCGCCAGACGGTGCTAGTGGAGGTGAAAGAGGGGCCGATGGACTGGAAATCCCTTACCGATGGTAAAGCCGATCCTGCGCTGGCCGAAAAGCGCGAGGTGATGCTAGCAAAACTCTCCGAGCGGCACACGCGCACGCGCGAGCGCGTCATCAGCGGGTTAATGGAAGTCCTGCCCGCGGATGTGGACGCCTTGCTCGACCAACTTGAGAACTGCGGCGCCTGCCGAATGTGCATGGATGCTTGTCCCATCTGCGCGGTGGAATATCCGCGCCAGGTCAAGGGACGCTACCGCCGCGAGGACGTGATCCGCTGGTTGGCCTCCTGCGCCGGCTGCGGCATGTGCGAGCAATCCTGTCCGCAGCATTTGCCGTTGAGTATTGTCTTTACGCACGTGAAGCAACAGTTAGAACAAGCGTTGGTGGTGTGAACAAACCGTAAGGGGTAAAACCCGAAAGAGGCTGTCTACTTTTCGAACAGTCTCTGATTGTTTCAAGGCTCAATGTGGGCACCTATTCACCCAATCGCGTGTAAGCAAAAGGAAGATGCAAAAGTTGTTATAATGATGCCTCAGTGTGGCTGCTATTCGAGC
>CAYZIQ010000115.1:0-9384 GCA_964478375.1 uncultured Chloroflexus sp.
TCTTCCTGATCTTCGTGGCCGCAGGATTATTCCTGATCGGCGCGGCGGTCATCTTTGCCCTGCCGCGCGCCCAGCAGGAGGCCGTCAATGACAGCGGTCTTTCCGCCATCCCTGCAGAAGTGAACTTCCCCGCGCCGGATTTGGCCCTGACCGACTTGCAGGGCAACATAAGCTCTCTCGCCGATCACCTCGGCGAGGTGGTTTTGATCAATAACTGGGCTACCTGGTGCCCACCCTGCAAAGCTGAAATGCCGACCCTGCAAGCCTATTTTAGAGACCACGCTGCTCAGGGTTTCCTCATCATCGGCATCGAAGCCAGCGATCCCGCCAGTCAGGTGACGGCCTTCGTCGAGCAATACGGCATAACCTTCCCGGTCTGGCTCGATCCGCTTGGAAAGGCAGTCGAGGCTTTCAACAACTACAATCTTCCCAGTTCATACGTCATTGACCGCAGCGGCGCTGTCCGCCTGGCATGGGTGGGAGAGATCAGCCGTGAAATGTTGGAAAAGTACGTGACTCCCCTCGTGGAGGAAAAATAATGGATGCAAAAGTGACATGGCAGCAAGGCCTGACTTTCACCGGCACGGCCGACAGCGGTTTCAGCGTTCCGCTCGGCGCGGACCCGGCCGTGGGCGGCGCGGACGACGGCTTCCGCCCTCTGGAGCTGATGGCTGTCAGCCTGGCCGGATGCACGACCATGGATGTCATCTCCATCCTGAAGAAAAAGCGGCAGGAGGTGGCAGCCTTCGAGGTGTGCCTCCGTGCCGACCGGGCGCAGGAACACCCGCGCGTCTTTACCCACATCAAGATCGAGTACATCGTCACCGGCCGCCATGTTGATCCGACGGCTGTGGAACGTGCGATTGAGCTATCCAAAACCACGTATTGCCCGGCTCAGGCCATGCTCGCCAGGGTGGTCGGGATCGAGCTGAGTTACCGAATTATCGAAACCGCTTGATAGAGATAGCGGCGAGATGATGTCTCGCCCAGCATTATTTTCCAGCCTGCACCTGACTGGCCAGATCCGAACACTCGCAAGCCGTCACGGTGTGGTTGTCACGGGTCAACGTCCCCTTGTAGGCCGCGCTTCCGTTGTGAGCGATCCAGCCTTCCAGGTTGAGCGCCAGCGGCCCGTCCGCGGGGATCCACTCGCCATTGTACTTGCGGGCGATGTGGATGTGCGTTCCAGTGGCCTGCCCGCCTTCACAGGAGGGATGCCCGACCGGGTCGCCAGCTTTTAGCACTGCACCCACTGGAGCGCGCCCATCCGTGCCGATATGCAGATAGAGGATCACCCAGCCGGTACGTTCATCGCCATCGCCGTCGCCGTCTAGGTCGAGCATGACGACGCCATCCCCCGAGCGCACAACCACACCGCCGGCCACGGCGGTCGCCCACTTGTCCGTAGGGAGACAGCCGCCGACCGAAGCCGGGGGCGCAAAGTCAACTGCGGCGAATGGCTCCCCCTGACCCCAGCCAGTGTGCGGCCCGCCGGTATAGGTCCAGGCATCACCAGCCGGGAAAGGGAACAAGAACAACGGCTGTTTCAGGCTGACTGGAATATGAGGAGACTCCACTGCCCAGGGATCGCCGAATAACTTCTGGAAGGTGTATGCCAGGCCATCGGGACCAACGGCGTGCTCATATTCATCCTTCGGATATAGGCGTGAGAAATAATACTGGACGCCAACCGAGGCGGCATTCTGCCAGGGGTCGGGCCGTTCCAAACTGCCGTCGGTGTGCTCGAAGGAAGTCAGATGCCCTGTCCGCCAGCCGTAGTAGCCGTTGTTGAGCGTATTCGCTGCCCAAATAAGTTGCATATACACGCCGACATGCGCAAGGTCTTTATAACCGAGCGGGTAAGGGGTGAAAGGATGCACAGGGTCTGAAAGCGCGCCTGCTTGGTATTCAAGGAGAGCCAACAGCAAGCGCGGGCTGACGCTGAAGTTCTGGGCAACATAATCCACGATCTCCGCGCCGGAACGCCAGGCGCCTCCAACGTAGTCGCGGAAATCCTTCAACCAGCCCGGCTGCCCGGCGACAAAAGCCGAGGTATCGAATCCAACCATTGACGGGCCGTTCACGAACTGGTTGTCCGGGATGATCTTGAACGAAGTACCCCACAGCGGCAAATAATAGATGGGAATTTTCATCGGCATGCCAGGCGGCATAGTAGTCGCATCGGCTGGGATATCAGGATTGGCCTCTCGGATTTGGTCAACATTGGTATTGAAATGGGCCGCCAGCGCCGGGAGCGTATCCCCCATCTGGGCGATGTAATCCACCAATTCACCGGGATTATAGCCCGGGCGCGTCGGAATGGGAGTCGGAGAAGGCCCGGCAATCTGGGTCGGGATAACGGTAGCAGACGCCAGGTCCGCGCTCGGCTCCTGCTGCGGCAAGCAGGCGGACAAGATCAGGGAGGCGATAACAAGAAACAGGAAAACACGAGAACTTGAGTTGGCAAAGATTCGTAGGGCGGCTTTCCATAGCCGCCAAAACGGGTGGCGGGTATCGAAACCCGCCCTACTACGGAGGGTTTGCGTAGTCGCGACTTCAGTCGCCTGCCTTCCCGAACGACTGCCTGCCCTGGCAGCCAGGCCAGGGAAGTCATCACTACAGTGGAAAAACAGTAATTTGATTCTATTCACGGGAAGTCTTATTCACCCGCGGCACGGAGAATCTGGGTCTCGGCAGAACCGTCAGGCTTGGCAACGACGGTCTTGTCGCCTTTCGTCAGCGTGCCATCGTAGGGTTTTGCACCAGCGTGCGCCACCCATCCGCTCAGGGTAAAGGGGAACGGTCCATCGGCCAGCACCCACTCGCCGTTGTACTTACGGGCGAAGTGCAGGTGCGTACCTGTGGCGATGCCTCCTTCGCAGGAAGGGTGGCCAATCAGGTCGCCTGCATCCAGCCAGACGCCGGGCGGGATGCGGTCTTTCGTTGCAACGTGCAAGTAAAGTAAATCCCAGCCGGTTTGCTCGTAACCGTCGCCATCCAGGTCCAGGACGACCACCCCCGTCGTCGAGCGGACGACAAGCCCGGCGGCAGAGGCCACGATCCAGCGGTCGGAGGGAACGCAGCCGCTCACGTCCGAACCCGGCGCAAAGTCCAATGCGGCCATCGCGCCTTGCAGCCCCCAGGCCGGATGCGGCCCGCCGCTGAAACTCCACAGTTGGCCGATCCCAAAGGGCAAGGTCAGCGTCGGCTGGGTCAGTCCAGGCGAGAAGAGCGGCCCGACGGCCTGTGCCCGTTCCCATGGATCACCGAACATCTTCGCATAGAGCGCCGGGAAGCCGACGTTTGGGTCTATGGCTTGCGCCCACTCCATAAAATTGCGCGTTTTCGAAAAGAAATATTGAATGGCAACGGTACCGGCGTTCAGTTCCGGAGAGAGGCGGATGGTCGTCCCATCCGGGAAGGTCAGCTCGGTCAACGTGCCACCACGCCAGCCATAGTAACCGTTCGATAGCTCTTGCACCGCCCACATCATTTGGCGAAAGAGGCCTCGATAATAATAATCCACGTAACCGAGAGGATAATCCCCCTGGGCCAGGTTGGAGGGCTGGCCGGTCACCCAGCCGCTCTCATACTCGATCAGGGCCAGCAGCAGGCGTGGATTGATCGAGTTATCGAGGGCAATCCGCTGTACCGCCTGCGCACCATTGTTCCAACCAGTGCTGACCAGGTATTCCCGATAGGTGGTACCCAGGTAGCCGCCCGCCTTGGTTACATAGGAGTCAATATCGAAATCCATCGCCGAGGGAGAATAGACCACCTCGCTGTCGGGCATGATCTGAACGTTGGGCGTAGTCTCGCCCAGTCGGTTGGGGATGATCAGGAGCGTAAACGGGGTAAGCAGCCCGGTTTCCAGCAATGTATCCGAAGAGGTGATCTCGGAAGCCTCCACGCCGAAGTGCGCCGCTACGGCCGGCAGGCTATCCCCCACCTGGGCATAGTACAGGAGCGGCGCGCGCTGTGTGGCTGAGATGAGGGTCGGGGTAGGCGTCGGAGGAAATGGCGTCGCGGTGGGAGTGAAAGTCGGCTCTGGCGTCCAGGTTGGGATGGGCGTCGGCGGATCGGCGGTCCAAAAAACGAGCTGGGTTGGCGTCGAGGTCTGGGTCGGCCCATTCATCCCCCATAGCGGACCGCAGGCGGAGAGCAATCCGGTAAAGAGCAACAAAACGACAGCTTTGCGCGTGCAAGAAAAAGCTGGCTTCATCGGGGAAGATTATACCGCAGGCCGCTCTCACCTTCCCACGCCCCCTTCCCAAAGAATGATCAAACCCCCGGTGTCTTTGAGACACCGGGGGCCTGGTCTAACATTGGATGTAATTGATGGAGTTGTTCTAAAGGAAGAAGCGCCCTCCCGGCGTCTTCGGGACACCGAGCGTTTGACCTAATGTTGGATCTGATTGATGGGGTCATTGCCGTCGAAAGCTTCGACGGTCACGCCGTTGCGCGTCAGGTAACCATCGTATTCGACGCCCGTGCCAGATGAAACCCAGCCATCCAGGACGAATGGGACGGAACCATCCGCCGGGATCCACTCGCCGTTGAAGCGGCGCGCCAAGTGAACATGTGTGCCATTGGTAAGGCCGCCCTCGCAGGAAGGATGGCCAATGCGCTCCCCCGCGCGAAGGTATGTGCCCGCGCGGACGCGGTCGCGGCTTTCGACGTGCATGTACAGCACCGTCCAGCCGGTCTGCTCGTAACCGTCGCTGTCAAGGTCTTGCACCACTGCCCCGTTCGCAGCGCGCAGGATCAGGCCATCGGCCACAGCCGTAACCCAGGCCTCGCTGGAAACGCAGCCAAGCGCCTTGCCGGGCGGAGCAAAATCCAGCCCTGCCCAGGCCGAACCTTCGTCCCAGCCGCCGTGCGGCCCGCCGGTGAAAGCCCAGATTTCGCCGCTCGCAAAAGGTAATTGCATCAGCGGCTGGACCAAATTCTCCGGCACGATTGGCTCGATAGCCAGGTCGAAGGGATAGCCAAACAGCCGGGAATAAGCTGCGAACACGCCATCCGGCGAGACATCCATCAACCAAGTCGGATAATCGTCCAATTGGGCGAACAGGTTCTGGATGCCGGCCGTCCCGGCGTTGAGCGTCGGATCAACCGGTACCACGCTCCCGTCGGCTAAAACCCAACTGGAGATAGCGCTCACTCGCCAGCGATAATATCCCTGGTTGAGAGCGTTCGCTGCCCAAGTCAACTGACGATACAAACCAGCGTGCCAGTTATCGTTGAATCCGAGCGGCATATCCAGCGTGGCCGGGGCCGGGTTCGGATTCGTTACCCACCCTGAGCAATATTCCAATACTGCCAACAGCAGCCGTGGATTGACCGAGTAGTTTTGCGCCACAAGGCGAACGATCTGAGCAGCACTCAAGGTTTCGCCATCCACATCCTGCTGGTAGCCTGCCAGATAGCCAGCATTACTGCGGATGAAAGCCTCCAGGTCTAGCGTGACGCTCATCGGTCCGTACACAAGCTCGGAATCGGGGATGATCTTGAACGACGGCCCTGCAGGCTGGGGCGTGGGAACAGGAATTTGCAGCGTCTGACCCACATCCAGGGTATTCGGGTCACTCAGACCGTTGGCCTGCATCAAAGCCCCGACGCTGACGCCATAACGCAGGCCAATGGCCCCCAGCGTATCGCCCGGCTGGACGGTGTATGTCTCCGGGCCGCTGCGCGGTGTGGGTAAAAAGCGGGGCAAATCCGGCGTCGGGGTTAGGATGGGCGAGCCGGGAACCCGCGTCGGCAAAAGACGGAACGAGGCCGTGGCGGTGGAACCGATCATCGAAACGGCGGTCAGACTCGGGGTCGAGACCGCTCCAGATGGGTTCCAGGGAGGCGAGTCAGGCGCAGGTCGCACACAGGCAGCTAGTACAAGGAATAAGCCAAGTGTCCAAATTTTTGAGCGCATTGGGCGATTCTAGCACAAGAATTTCTGCTACAATGAACCTGACAAGCCACTACGACAAACTTGACGATCATCATGAATCGCTCTGCAATCCCTGTGCTAGACTATAGAAAAGCTTGCCAGACCTGCATCCCGACAAGTGAGGCCTTATGACGAATCGCAAAATTACTTATAAACCGATCGCGCCGGAAATCCTGGAATTGGCACAAACACACGGGGAGAATCGCGAGGCCATGCTCGAAATCCTGACCGAACTCGACCGGCGCGGCCACCTGAACCCTGAAACCATTTCCGACACGGCGCGGGCATTGGGAATTCCAGCCCATCTCGCTTACGGCGTGACGACTTTTTATTCCGTGCTCTCGCTCCATCCGCGCCCGTTGACGGTCAGCGAGACCGGCATTTCGACGATCACGCCCTTCTCGAGTCTTTCCCATTGACCTGCTCGATAGCGCAGGAAGTGGGATGAATGGAATGTGGGTCTTATCAGGAAGTCTCAGCCTCCCCGGGGCATGTGGGCATAGAGTTCGTATTATGCAACTTCAACCTTCACAGCGCAGACTTTGTATTCGGGGATCTTGGCAACCGGGTCAATGGCAGAATTGGTCAAAGTGTTGGCTGCGGCTTCGGCAAAGTGGAAGGGGATGAACACCACGCCGCGCTTGATGTCGTCGGTGACGCGCACGCCCAATTCAATTTGACCGCGCCGGCTGCTGACGCGCACCACCTTGTGCCCGTTCAGGCCAATTTTCTTGGCATCCGAGGTGTTGATTTCGATGTAGGCTTCTGGAACTTCATTGTGCAGTTTTCCCGAGCGGCGGGTCATCGTTCCAGTGTGGAAGTGGAACATCGTCCGGCCAGTGGTCAGCACATAAGGATATTCCTCGGTGGGCATTTCATCGGGTTGTTTGTATTCGAGCGCAAAGAATTTACCCAAGCCGCGCGAGAATTTGCCCTTGTGCAAGAAGGGCGTACCGGCATGATCCACACTTGGGCAGGGCCACTGCAGGGAACCCAGCGCTTCCAGGCGTTCATAGGTGATGCCGCCATACGACGGTGTGACCTTGTTGATTTCTTCCATGATGCTCTTGGCGGAGTGGAAATCGAAGCCCTGGGCTCCCATTTTCTTGGCAAGTTCGCAGATGATGACCCAGTCTTCTTTGGCCTCTCCCACCGGTTCGATGGCTTTGCGCACGCGCTGGACGCGTCGTTCAGTGTTGGTGAAGGTGCCGTTCTTTTCTGCAAACGATGCGCCCGGCAAGACGACATGCGCCAGTTGCGCTGTCTCGGTCAGAAAAATATCCTGCACCACCAGGAATTCCGTGTTTTCCAGGCATTGGCGGACATGGTTCAAGTCCGGATCGGAGACCATCGGGTTTTCGCCCATGACGAACAAGGCGCGGACTTCCCCTTCGCCGGCGGCATGTAGCATTTCGGTGACGGTCAGGCCGACCTTGAGCGGGCCGGCGCTGCCCCACGCTTCTAGGAATTTCTTTTGGACTTCTTCAGAGGTCACTACTTGATAGCCGGAGTAGACGTTGGGCAGTGCACCTAGGTCGCAGGCGCCTTGCACATTGTTCTGCCCGCGCAGCGGGTTGACTCCGCTGCCAGGGATGCCCACATTGCCGCACAGCATCGCCAGGTTGGAAGTAGAGCGGACATTATCTGTGCCGGTGGTATGCTGAGTGATGCCCATGGCATAGACGATGGCAGCCGGCTTGTTTTGGGCGTAGGTGCGTGCAATCTCGCGCAGGGTATCAGCCGGGACGCCGCTGATTTCGGCGACTTTTTCGGGCGTATATTCGGCTACCAGCGTCTTGAGTGCTTCGTAATTTTCGGTGCGTTCAGCAATGAATTCTTTGTCTTCCAGGCCTTCGCTGATGATGACGTTCATCAGGGCATTGAAGATGGCGACATCACTGCCAGGACGGAAGGTATGAAAAATATCTGCCCAGTGCCCAATCTGAGTCTGACGCGGGTCTAGCACGATGACTTTGGCGCCGCGCTTTTTGCCTTTGAGGATGTGCGTGCCGATCAAGGGGTGAGTTTCGGAGGTGTTCGAGCCGATGATGAGGAAACAATTGGTGTCCGTCTCGAACTCAGGGATCGAGTTCGTCATGGCGCCGCTGCCAAAGGATCCAGCCAAGCCGGTCACGCTGGGAGCGTGGCAGAGACGGGCGCAGTGATCGATGTTATTCGTGCCGATCACCACGCGGGCAAACTTTTGTAGGAGATAATTTTCTTCATTGGTGCATTTGGCCGAGGAAAGAAAGGCAATGCTGTCTGGATTTTGGCGCTTGACTTCGCCCAACTTGTCGGCTACCACTTGCAGCGCCTCGTCCCAGGCGGTCTCTTCCAGCTTGCCGTTCTTACGCACCAAGGGTTTCTTCAGGCGGTCGGGATGATTGACAAAGACATGTGCGTTCCAGCCTTTGATGCACAGGCCGCCGTCACCGATGACATGGTTTTTCGCTGGCAACGTCCCGACCAGTTGTTGGTCCAATACTTGCAGGTGCAGACCGCAGCCTGTCCCGCAATACGGGCAAGTGGTTAGGACATTTTCATATTGAATCATCGTCTCTCTCCTTAGTGGGGCAAACCAGTTCGCTTGTACTCGCCCTCTTCGAGTACCAGTAATTGCGGCGGTTTTTGGTCCATGACCGCACCGGTTTCATAATTGAACATTTCCTTGACATCGCGGGCAATCAAGCGGAATTGGACCGCCATGGGAATGTCGGCCGGGCAGGTCTCCTCACACTCGCCGCAGGCGACGCACTTGGCAGTCATGTGCATGGCGCGGATGAGGTGATACATGGACGGGTTGGCCATAGGGAGTTTTCCGGTTGCAACCCATTTTTCATCTTCGAGGGCGCAGATGTTACAGAAGCATTGCGGGCAAATGGTGCGGCAGCCGTAACACTTGATGCAGTGTTCGAACTCTTGCTTCCAAAAGGCCAGTTTCTCAGGTTGGCTCATGGCCGCAATCTTGTCCGTCGGGGGGTCGGGAACGCCCTGGATGGGCTGGCCGACAATCGTCTTGGCGTGAACCGTGAAGGGTTTGGCGCAGCGGCAAAATTCTGCTTCTTCTTGTACGCATTGCAGGCCAATCAGGGTCACGTTTTCCAGTTTGAGTTGCGCGTGTTTGAACATCTCGACTATGCCGCGTTCCTCGCAACCGCGGCAGACAATGGCCAGTTTGGCGTCGGGGTGGGCGCGCAGGATGATTTTCAAAGTGTCGGGAACGGGTTCTTTGGGCCAGATGGCCAGGAAGGGCAGTTCGTCAGCCTTTTCTTTCACAAACAGGTGCGGCGCAACAATTCCGCTGGGGCCGCTTTTCAGCGCAATCACCCCGTCCACTTCCGGCAGGATTTTTTCGATAACCTGCCCAAGTTCATTTATGCGTTTGTCCATGCCGCCTCCTTTTCCGTTTCCTGCAATTCGACCACGCTATGACCGTT
>CAYZIQ010000116.1:0-9331 GCA_964478375.1 uncultured Chloroflexus sp.
CTGGCGTTCATCTCGCTGGGATCGCAACTGCTGTTCTTCAGCCCCGCCTTCGTCATGCTCATCCTGACCCCGCTCCTGCTGCTCATGACCCTGGCATTCACCTTTGGGTTCGTGAAAGATATCAAGGGTTAAGTTTTTAGGTGACAGTCACCTGCCAGGTGACTGTCACCTAAGGGAGCAATTATGCAATTCATCAAAGACCGCTTCAACTACCTCTTCAAATCCACCAAAGGTCTCATCCTCGTCGCCATCGCCCTGATCGGACTGGAGACCGCCCTGTTTGGGATGCTCTCCGGGCCAATGGCAGAATTTGGCGTACGCGACGTGATTGTCCGCGTCTTCAAGATGGATCTGATTCAGGCCGAGCGCGAGGGGCGCATTATTATCTTGTACCACTCCATCGCCATGGCCGTGATTGCCATCGAGACCTACATGATCACCGGTCTGTTGAAGATGAAAGAATTCTACAAGACCGCCGTGCGCGTGCTCATCACGGTCGGCTATCTCTTTGCCATGATCTTCGGCATGGGCTTCGCTTACTGGGGCCACAACTGGGCGCTTCACGGACTCTACATCGCCGGGTTGACGCTCATCTTCTTCGCCGGCGTCCTGCTGACCATCGCCCTCTGGCCGTGGGACAAGAACTACTACCAATCGGATAAGTCCTACGCCCGCACCAAATCCGGCGTGGACATGGAACGCGCCGCCTTCTTCGCCACGGCGCTCACCACCGTCATTTCGGCGCTGTTCGGCGCCGTCCCCGGTTCGTATTACAGCAACGGCTTCGAAACCTTCCTAGCCGAGAACGTCATCCGCCTGCCCGAAAAGACCGCCATGCAGTATTCGGTCATCGGCCACCTGCATATCATGCTGGCGCTCATCGCCATCATGCTCACCCTCATCATTGGCCGCTGGCTGAACTTCAAGGGCATCCTGCACAAGATCGCCATGCCGCTGATCATTCTCGGCACCATCGTGATCAACTTGGGTGTCTGGGGTGTGGTCACCCCGCTCGAACCCATCGCTCACATGATCATCTACGTTGGCGCGACGCCCGCCATGCTGGGGGCGCTGATGCTGGTCATCTTCGGCTGGGATAAGTTCATCCGCGAGGGCGTGGCCGGCATCCAGAAGCCGGGCAGCTGGCAAAAGTTCAAGGCGCTGCTTCACGACCCGCTACGCTTCGGTCCGCTGTGGCAGATGGTCTTCATGAACTTCACCGTCAGCGGCATCGGCATCTTTTACGCCGTCCGGCTGGACGAAATCTTCCGAATGTGGCCGCACCGCGAGGAGCGCATCGAACTGACTGGTCACTGGCATGTTCTTTCAGCCATTATCGCCACCATCATCCTGCTCTACTACGGGGACGTGATCGGCCTGAAAGGCAAGCTCCGCAAACTCTACGGTTGGGCGATCATCCTCCTCTCTGACCTGGCCTTCGCCTCGGTAACTATTTTCGAGACCAAGCGCCTCTTCATCTCGGAAGCAACGCAACAGCCTCTGGTCAATACGGTTATGGTCCTCATGGACTTCGGCCTGGGGATGCTGCTAGTCGTTCTGGCGATGGTTATGGTCTGGAGGTTGTTGGATTTATTCAAGAAAAAGGGACGCTGGATGGCAGAAGCCGAACATGAACTCTCCGAGGAGGTGAAGTAATGAAGCGCGCTATCATCGTGTCATTGCGAGGAGCGTTCTTCGCGACGAAGCAATCCCTGCGCACAGGGAGACTGCTTCGGGCCTGGTCTCGATACGCTCGCTCTGCTCGTTACTCGACCATCGCCCTCGCAATGACACTCGTCATTTTGGCCTCCTGCGCCCCGATGAACCTGAACGCGCCTGCCCCGGTCTACGACACCGGCGTGGACCCGAACGCCTGGGCCACCATCCCTGCAGGCTCTTTCCTGGAGGGACAATTCGATCACCCAGCCTCGATTGACTACGACTACCAGATGATGGTCACAGACGTGACCGTGGCGCAGTACGTGGACTTCCTCAACAAAGCCCTCGCCGACGGCACACTCAAAGTGGACGGCGACCGCATCGTCGGCTACTACCCCGGAGACGAGTTTCATGGCGCCAAGCACGAGATCCACATCGACGCGGGTGACTACATCATCGTCCCCACGAACGACCCGGCTTCGCGGTTCACATTTGGCGGGAACAAGTTCACGGTCAAGACAGGGTGGGAAAACCACCCGATGACGAATGTCTCCTGGTTCGGAGCGTGGACGTACTGCGGTTACAACGGCTGGCGGCTGCCGACCGAACTCGAATGGGAGAAGGCCGCGCGTGGCTCCGGCGACGACCGTCCGTTTCCGTGGGGCTACGACATCGCCCGCAATAACGCCAACTTTTATTCCAGCCGCGACCCATTCGAGGACATGTCGGCATTCGGCTCGCGCACCACACCGGTTGGGTTCTATAACGGCCAAACGTACGGCAGTTATGTCACCCTCAACTCGGCCAGTCCGTACGGCCTGTACGACATGGCCGGGAACGTCTGGCAGTGGATTGGTGACGTGCTCCCCGGCTTCAGCGACCGTTTCATGCACGGCGGCTCGAAGGACATCTACGACATGGACCTGCGCATCTGGGTGCGCAACAGTGCCACGCCAACATATTACAGTCCCGGCGTTGGATTCCGCTGTGCGAGAAACCCGTGAGAGAGCAAAGAACAGGGAGTGGAGAGTAGTAAAATTACCTATCTCACTGTTCTCTATTCTCTACTCTCTGCCCTTAGGAGTTCCCTTGAAATTCATCTTTGCCAAACTTCGCCTTTATTGGCCCCTCACCAAATCCCTCCAAACTGGCCTGTTGCTCTCCACCGGCCTGGCGGGATACATGTCCGCCCGTTGCCCGGTGATGCATTGGTACAACTTCCTCGGCCTGGGCGTGAGCCTGTTCCTCGCCATTGCGGGCAGCACCATTATCAACATGTGGCACGACCGCGACATTGATGCCAAAATGGTGCGCACCTGTACCCGCCCCCTGGCTTCCGGTCAGGTCGCCCCGACCGAAGCCCTGCGGCTCGGACTGGTTCTTTCGGTATTGGGTGTCGGGATGGCCGTGGCGATGAGTCCATTCTACGGGCTGGTCGTCTTTGCCGGGCTGTTCTTCGATGCGGTCGTCTACACCCTATGGCTCAAGCGGCGCACCTGCTGGAGCATCGTCTGGGGCGGGATCTCAGGCGGGATGCCCATCCTGGCCGGACGAACCTTTGGCCTCGGTCGCATCGATGGGATCGGGATCCTGCTGGCGCTGGCTGTCTTGTTCTGGATACCCACTCACATACTTACTTTCGCCATGCGCTACTTCGACGATTACCAGACCGCGAAAATCCCAACTTTCCCATCCACTTACGGGTTCCCGGCCGCCCGTGCTACAATTGCCATCTCCAGCGTGCTGGCAGCGCTCTCGATTGGTATCGCTGGAGTGATGATCGGGGTGCAATGGGGCTTTGTCCGTCTGCTGGCGGTGCTCTCCGCCGGGCTGTTCCTGCTGGCAGCCGCCAGCGTGTTCCGCCCGAACGAACGCGTCAACTTCGGGCTATTCAAGTATGCTTCTTTGTACATGCTCTCGGCCATGATCCTGCTCTCAGTGGGAGCGTTAATCTGATTCTCGAGAGGAGGTCGGTATGAAAGCTACCGAAATTTTGATGGAAGAGCACCGCGTAATTGAACGCGTGCTCACGTCTCTAGAAACCATGGCCAACCGTGTTGCCAGTGGTAAAAATGCGCAACCGGGGTTCTTCCTGGAGGCTGCCGACTTCATCAAAGGCTTTGCCGATGGATGCCATCACAGGAAAGAAGAAGGGGTTCTATTTATCGCGATGGAAAAAGCGGGGATTCCCAAACAAGGCGGACCTATCGGGGTGATGCTTGCCGAACACGAACAGGGCCGCGCCTTTACACGTGGAATGGGAGAGGCGGCACAAAGGTGGCAAGCGGGCGACCAATCTGCGAGGACAGCCGTGGTGCAAAACGCGCTCGGTTACGCGAGCCTGCTCCACCAGCACATCTTCAAGGAAAACAACATTCTTTTCCCCCTTGCTGATCGCACCATCCCGCTCGAGAGACAGGAAAAAGTTGTGGCTGATTTTGAGCATGTCGAGCATAAAGAAACCGGCGAAGGCATCCATGAGAAATATCTGGCCCTGGCCGAGGCACTGAAGAAAGCAAGCAAATAATCCTTATGAAAATGTCCATCCTCGACCGCATCCTTTTGCTTCTCACCGGTCTACTGGCCGCTTACCAGATCGCTGTCGGCGTGGACGGGTTGAACACCCTCCCGATGATCGCCTACACGGTCGGCTTCGGCGTGCTGCTTGTGGCCGGACTGCTGCTCATCATTCTGGGCTTCGAAGTGCTGGACAGCCCCATCGTGGTCATCGTCTCGACGATCATCCCGCTCAGCCTGTCGCTGGGACTGGTCTGGGAGCACCTCCCTACCTACCGAACCCTCTACCTGGGTTTCGTTATCATCGGCTTCCTCGCCATTTTGCTGACCCGTCTCCTCCCTTTGAAAAACAAACTCCCGCTCCTGACGCTGGCCGTCGTTCATGGCATCGCCGGGCTGACAATTTTCCTGCTCCCCATCCTCTGGTCTCTGACCGGGCGCGCCCCGCATGGATTCGCCCTCGTCGGCATCGGCGGCGCGCTGATCGGCATCGGGGGGCTGTTGCTCTCGTTCCTCAAAGCAGGTAAACCGCTCCTTTCACGCGCCACCATCCTCAAGGTCCTGCCCGGCCTGCTGCTATTGATGACCGCCGCGTTCGTGGCTGGTTTTGCGTTTGCACATTGACGTGTTCATTCGTCCACATATCGAAACCGACTCCCTGCAAAGCGCAGGGAGTTTTTGTAGCAATCGGATGACACAGAACGATTGCAACTCTGTTCACCTGTCTGTATAATAACATCTTCTTCCCCTGTTGGAGGAACAGCGGTGGCTAGTGACGTATCTGGATGGCCCGCAGGCGCGGTCAGCCTCACCATCACTTGGTGGCAGGAACGCGGCCGGTAATCGAAGACGCCAGGGGCCAATAAAACATTTTCGAGAGGATATCCATGCACCGAAAAGAGAAACGCAAAGTATCGAAGGGCAGTGGCAAACGGTATACATCCACCAGATCCAAATCGCAGATCGAACCGGCGCCGCGTGTACGCCCGCCAGCGCCCGGTTATGCAGAAAAGATGCTGCGCAAACGCATTCAAGAGTTCGCTTACAAAGGCAATCGCTTCAACGCGGATTTCGAAAAAGCGATGGAACTCTATTTCGGGAAAAAAGCAGGCGTACGTACACCGCTCTTCCTCAATGAAAGTGAACTGCCTGCATTCCAGGAATGGTACTTCTTTGATTTCGTCATCCGCTCAGACAAGCGGATCATTGACCTGTTCGCCGAGGAAATCGGCCCACGGCTGAACAGTGAACAAAGAGCCATGCTGGAGGATTGGCTGGTTTGGAACCGGGCACGCCTGCTGGAATTCCAGGAGGTCAAGCCGGGGATTGGCGTCGTAGTACAGGATCTGCTGAGCGAGGAGATATTCGAGGTGAACGATATTTCCGCCTCGTACACCGTCTCCCGCTGGATGTTCGGCCTATTCCGCCCGATCCGCACTGCCGGCAGGGTATCGTTCACTGGCTCGGCAATGTTGCTGCCACCCTCGGAGAAAGAAGGCGTAGTGAAAACTGCCCAGGAACTTTGGACCAAGTACCGGGCTAAAAATCCACACGCCAGTCTTTCCGATTTCTACCGCGACAACAGCCTGACCCTCCACTTGGCCTGTAAGCGCGCCCAGGAAGAGGCGTCCAAACCGCCTCTGACACTTTCCGCGGAGGGGCATACCCTGATCCTTGCCCGGGCCAGGTATCACCTGCGCGGCGATGCGCGCCAGGTGGAAGCCGCGTTGGATGCCAGCGAAGAGTTCGTCTGCACCGGGCCATCCAAAAAACATCGCGGGGCGCTGCACTATAACTGGCTACAGCGTGGGCATTCGCATGTTCCAGAAGCCACGCAAAAACCAAAAGAACGAGCTGTTCTATTGAGAACAGAAGTGACCGAGGGCCTGGGCCAACCCAGTTTCCTCAATCTGGGCGATTTAAGTCTAGGCGTAAATTGGCTCGAACTGGAATGTCTTTCGCGTGAACGTTTGAGAGCCGGGAAATCTTTGCTCGAAAGCGCGCTTGGCAGGCTGATCGAACATCAGGGCGACCGATTCGAAGACTTGGAAGTAGCACTGGAAAAAAGTGATGACAAACCTGCCCGGCCGCGCAGGAGGATTTCTCGCAAAGAGGAAGAGGAGTTGGAAATCTTAAATAAAGAGATGCTGCATCGCTTAACTTCGAACTGGCTCGATCAACCGTCAATTGATGGAAAACTCACCCCCCGCCAGGCAGCAAAAACCCCCGCAGGGCGCAAAAAATTGGTCGAAGTTCTCAAGCAAATCGAATACATCAATGACCAGCAGGCGGAAGAGGGCAAAGGTCCCACGATGGATGCAGACTACATCCGCAAAGAACTTGGTCTGGAACAGTCAACAGATCCTAAAGGTTAGGAAACCTTTAGGTTTGGCGTCATAAGGATTCTCCTTTGGACCCCCTCTCCATCCTCCTCTCCCTTCTCCCCATCCTCCTCATCCTCGCATTGCTCGTCTGGCGTAGGATGGCTGCCGATACCGCCGGGACTATCGGCTGGAGCGTCCTGCTTGGACCAACGCCAGGCTGAGCGCCAGCCCCGAGCGGACGCGCCCGCTCGTCGAGCGGATATTCGCGCCCGCTCAACAGCCTTCACTGCCGATCCGCCTGCTCCTGCGCGGCACCAACTTCCAGATCAAAGTTTGGGAGGCGCTGTTGCGCATTCCCTCTGGTCAGGTAACCAGCTATGAAGGCATCGCCGCACATCTGCGTTTACCGGTCGCGGCGCGGGCGGTCGGCAGCGCACTGGCGAACACCCCAGTCGTTTACTTGATCCCCTGCCACCGCGTGATCCGTAAAGTCGGCGAGTTCGGGGATTACCGCTACGGCCCGGCGCGCAAGAAGGCCATCCTTGCTTGGGAAATGGCGCAGGCGGGCAAGTAGCATAGCTCGATGCGGAAAAAGGGATGCATCCCTTTTTCCTTATTCCAGGCTTTTCTGTTTGACTTTGGGGAGAACCTGCTATATCATGGTAGCAAATGAGTACAGCCTATTTCGATTTCCAGCCGGAGCTGCGCTGCTTCCTCCCTCACAATAAGAGAAACGTCACGGTCGCGCTGGGTTTCAAGGGCAGGCAAACTATCAAACATCTGGTCGAATCGCTCGGCGTGCCGCATACGGAAGTGGGCCAGGTCACGGCCAATGGGCAAGCGCGGGGACTGGACAGCGTCCCTCACAACGGCGACAGGATCGAGGTCCGGCCCGCCGCGCCCGGCTGCCCGGTGGAGCCGCGCTTCCTGCTGGATAGTCACCTGGGTCGGTTGGCCGCTCATCTGCGCATGTCCGGCTTCGATTGCTTGTACGATAACGATTACCACGATGAAAGGATTTCAGAAATCCTGACCGATGATCCCCGCATCTTGTTGACGCGCGACCGCCGCTTGCTGATGCGCAAGGTGGTGCAGTATGGTTACTGTCTACGCTCGCTTGAGCCGCAAGAACAGTTGGTCGAGGTGGTGCGCCGCTTCGACCTGGCCAACAAGATCACCCCTCTTCACCGCTGCCTGCGCTGCAACCATCCGCTCCAACCGGTCAGCAAAGAGACGGTGCTGGATCGCCTCGAACCGCTGACCAAACTCTACTTCGACGAATTCCATCTCTGCCCCGCCTGTGACCAGGTGTACTGGAAAGGCTCGCACGTGGCGCGGATGGAGAAGCTGATCGAGTCTGTAAGTGGTAGCTCGAAGAGCTACCACAAAGGGATTTCGAATGGATAAAATGCCGCCCAATCGTCTCATCCTGCGGCTGTACACCGGCGGACTGGCACCGCTGCTCGGCCGCTTCATCCTGCTGCTGACGACCACCGGCCGCAAGTCGGGGCTGCCGCGCACCACGCCGCTCCAGTACGAAGAGGTGGACGGCGATTATTGCGTCGGCTCGGCGCGTGGCGCGCAGGCGGATTGGTTCCGCAACCTGCGCGCCGAGCCGCGCGTCACGGTGCGGGTGAAGAACCACGTCTTCGATGGGCTAGCCGAACCGGTCACCGACCCGGCGCGCGTCGCCGATTTTCTCGAACTGCGCCTGTGCCGCCATCCCCGCATGGTGGGCAGAATCCTACAAATGGAAGGCCTGCCACCCCATCCAACGCGCAGCCAACTGGAGGAATACGCCCAGCGGCTGGCGATGGTCATCATTCACCCAATGTGATTGCGTATTTAGCAACCAAAGAGGTAACCATGAAAAAGAACACACAATCTCCCATCTACGAAAACCCGGCGGAGCTGCTTCGCCAGCTGATCCGCTTCGACACCACCAACCCACCCGGAAATGAACGCGAGTGCATCCTTTTTATCAATGACCTGTTACATGAGGCAGGCATCCGCACTACGCTGCTCGGCAAGAACTATCATCGCCAGAATGTCATCGCCCGGCTGAAAGGCGAAGGGACGGCCCCGCCGCTGCTGCTCTACGGCCACGTGGACGTGGTCACGACCGAAAAGCAAAAATGGCAGCAGCCGCCCTTCGAAGCCAATATCGTGGATGGTTTCGTTTGGGGGCGCGGCACGCTGGATATGAAAAGCGGCGTGGCGATGATGTTGGCGGCCTTCCTGAAAGCCAAAGCCGAAAAAATGCCCCTGCCCGGCGACGTGATCTTCTGCGCCGTGGCCGATGAAGAGGCTGGCGGCGATTTCGGCGCCAAGTTTCTGGTCGCGGAACATCCCGGTCTGTTCGAGGGCGTCAAATACGCCTTCGGCGAGTTCGGCGGCTTCAACATGAGCATGGCGGGGAAGCGCATCTACCCGATCATGGTGGCCGAGAAACAGGCCTGCTGGATGAAGGCGGCATTCCGCGGCCAGGGCGGTCACGGCTCAATGCCGGTGCACGGCGAAGCGATGGCAAAACTGGGGCGCGCCCTGCGCCTGCTCGACCGACACAACCTTCCGTATCACCTCACCCCCGGTGTGCGCGTCATGGTAGAGAGCATCGCCGCAGCCTTGGGAGGGGTCAGCGGTCTGCTCTTCCGTCAATTGACCAACCCGCTGCTGGCCGACCGCCTGCTCGAAGCGCTGGGGCCGCGCGTCGCCCTATTCGCCCCGCTGCTGCACAACACCGCCAGCCCGACCATGGCGCACGCGAGCGACAAGGTCAACGTCATCCCGTCCGAGGTAGAACTGGGGCTGGATGGACGACTGCTGCCCGG
>CAYZIQ010000117.1:0-6250 GCA_964478375.1 uncultured Chloroflexus sp.
CGCATTACGTTTTGCGTTTAATCTTCCGGAGAACCCTATGCCTGGCATTACCCTCCTCGGCCTCGGCCCTGGCGACCCGTCAAAATTGACGCGTGAAGCCTGGGATGTTCTTTCTGCGGCAGATGAAATCTGGCTGCGCACCAGCCAGCATCCCGCCGTCTCTGGTTTGCCGACTTCGCTCAAGTTTTATTCTTTCGATGATTTGTATGAAAAAAGGGAATCTTTCGAGGCGGTTTACGCTGTCATCGTGGAGAAGGTGTTGGAATTGGGGCAGCGTGAGCGGGGCGTGATCTACGCCGTGCCCGGTGACCCTTTTGTGGCAGAAGCCACCGGCCCGGAGATTGCGCGTCGTTGTCGGACCCTTAGCCTGCCGCTGAGAATTGTGAGCGGACTCTCCTTCCTCGAGCCGGTTTTCGCCGCCCTCGGCCTCGACCCGTACCCGCGTCTGAGCCTGCTGGACGCGCTGGAACTGAGCCAGGCTCACGTCCCGGCCTTCCCGCCGGATATGCCTGCCCTGATCGCCCAAATCTACTCGCAGATGGTGGCGGCCGAGGTCAAGATGACGCTCAACACCGTCTATCCTGATGAGCATCCGGTGCGTCTGATCCATGCCGCCGGGACGAAAGATGAGGTCATCGAAGACATTTCGCTCTACGAAATAGACCGCAGTCCTCGCATCGGCTCGCTGACCGCGCTGTACCTCCCGCCGCTGGGCGAGGGAACTTCGTTCGAGGCCTTCCAGGAGATCGTCGCGGCTCTGCGCGCTCCGAATGGCTGCCCCTGGGATAGGGAGCAAACTCATGCCTCGCTGCGTCCGCATTTGATGGAAGAAGCCTACGAGACTCTCGCCGCGCTGGATTCCGAAGACCCGGCCAAGATGGCTGAGGAGTTCGGCGACCTGCTGCTGCAAATCGTCCTGAATGCCCAGATCGCCAGCGAGACGGGCGAGTTTGGCATGGCGGACGTGCTGAAAGGCATCTATGCCAAGATCATCCGTCGTCACCCGCACGTCTTCGGCGATTTGAAGGTAGAGGGCGTTGGTGGCGTGCTGAAGAATTGGGAGAAGCTCAAGGCGAGCGAGCGCGAGACGAACGGCGAGGCTGAAAAAGGTTTGTTGGATGGCGTCCCGCTGGTATTGCCGGCCCTGACCCAGGCACAGGAATACCAGGATCGCGCCGCCCGCGTCGGCTTCGACTGGCCGAAGATCGAGGGCGTGCTGGATAAGATTGCCGAGGAGATCCAGGAAGTAAAATCGACGACGAACGGCGAGGAATTGGCCGATGAGCTGGGCGACCTGTTCTTCGCCCTGGTCAACCTGGCGCGCTGGAAGAAGGTGGATGCTGAGTCCGCGTTGCGCGCCACGAATATGCGCTTCAAGAAACGCTTTGCTCACGTGGAGCAGGGAGCGGAAAAGCTGGGGAGGAAGGTATCAGAGTTGACGTTAGACGAGATGGAAGCGTTGTGGCAGGAGGCGAAGAAAAATTGACATCGCCGGTCAACTAATGTAAACTACTCCGGTAGGTGATAGATGGCCAAGAAACTATGTGTTGCTCTGTTTTGCTCGATCTACCATAACACCATCCCCTACCGCCACGTTGACGCCTACAGCAGTGCCAAGCGGCCCGTGCGACAATCCGCTCGCGCCATTGGTACAAGGGAATGAATGGCTCTATCAGTCTGCTGGCGCCAACGGCGTTTCCCGGCAAAAGGTGACGATTGGCGCGGTCGGAGAGGATCGGGCGGAGATCGTAATGGTTGATCCGGACACAAGCCAAACGGTCCAGGACGTGATATTCTGTACGCAAGGTAATATCGAGAATTTCCCCGTCATCATTACCAGCATGTTATTGGCCGATTATGTGAAGGGCGTACTCAATACATACCACACGACGGGTGTCTACGCTCCATCCTACCCCACGCTGGCGCAGAATGACTGGAAGTATGCCTGGGAGACAGAATATCTTTCCGAGGAAACCATTCTCGTGAAAGTGCCGGAAAGATCGGTCCTTGCCTATCTCAGCCCGAACGCGATATTCAATTATCAGTGGCAGGTTGATGATGTTCACGAGGCCGTGACCATTCCGGCCGGTACTTATCCTCAGGCACTGAAGGTCAACCAAATCTGGACGCCCCCCGTAACCTTGATGGGGTTGCCTGGTGTCCAGGCATCTGGTGTGGGCGGTGTCTTGAGCATGGAAACGATCCAATGGTATGAGCCTTATGTCGGTTTGCTAAAGGCGCTGATCACCTCGGCGACTGTGTGGGTTCCCGGTGTGTTGGAAGTCCCTCTCACATTTGACCGAATGATCGAGCTGATGAGCTTTACACCTGGCCGATAGGCCCATTCGTACCGAAGAAGGATGCCACTGATGAGTGGCCAGGTGGAACTGGTAGAATTCAGGCCATAGGAGGCTCTTATGTTTCGACGACGCGGTTTCGCTCGACCCTTACGGCGAGCATTTGTACCCGATATTCCGCCTGCCCTCCAGCGCGCCAACGAGTTGATGGCAATCGGAGATTACGACGGCGCGGCAGTCGCTTTCGAGGGGCTGGCGCGCGGTGCGGAGGGACGCGGCGGCCCGCGCGCCCCACATCTGTACCTGCAAGCTGGACGGGCGCGCCTCCTGGCTGGGCAGGTGGCGGTCGGCATGGGGCATGTCAGGCATGGGCTGGCTCTTTTCGCGGCGCGACAGCAGTGGCCGGTGTTGCATCGCACGGGTCAACTTACAGTTGCCTTTCTCACCGAACGCGGCTTGGCCAAAGAGGCGCAAGAGATTTCGGAGTACCTCAAGGCGACTCTTCCTCCTATGCCCGCAAGTGGTTTTAGCCCCCAAGCCGCTTCTGGCAAGAGAGCCAGGCCCCGGTTGCCAACTACCTGCCCCGGCTGCGGCGGGCCTATTCGCGCCGACGAGGTCGAGTGGGTGGACGAGGTCACGGCCGAATGTCCATATTGCGGCAGCGCGGTGAGGGGAGAGAGTTGACCCTTACCGAAGACGACATTGCCTCCTGCTTGCACAAAGCTTACCGGCCCGGCGTAGTCGCACCCACTGACGGCTACGCGGCCTTCTTGGGGGATGAGGCACTCATGTGCGCAGCGGTTCTGATGCCGCTTGCCTGGCGTGACGGCGGGTGGCATCTGCTCTTTACGCGCCGTACGAATGATGTCGAGCATCACAAGGGACAGGTTTCCTTCCCTGGTGGCGGCTGCGACGCGCAGGATGCCACCCCGGAGCAGACCGCCCTGCGGGAAGCCCAAGAGGAGATCGGCTTGGCGCCGGAGGACGTGCGCCTGCTTGGACGGCTCAACGAGATGGTCACCATCACCCATTACCGCGTCACGCCTGTAGTGGGCGTAATCCCCTGGCCGTATGATTTCCGCCTCTCAACCGTCGAGGTTGAGCGGCTCTTTTCGATCCCCCTTTCCTGGCTGGCGCAGCCCGAAAACTGGGAGGCTCATAGCTTTTCGCCAAATGGCGCGCCGCGCCCTTTTCCGGTCGTCAGCTATCATCCGTATGATGGCGAAACCCTGTGGGGCGCCAGCGCAAGGATGACGCAAGATCTTCTGAAAGCCCTGAATCTGTTGTAGAAGGAACCCGTTTTCTCCGAGAAAACGGGTTCCTATCCAATCGGGGAGGTTACTTCTTCTCGCCTTCTTCGGGCACTTCCTCTTCCTTCTTGCCCTTCTCGATGACCTCCGGCTCGGTGACTTCCTCGGCAACCTCTGCCTCCGCCGCGACCTCTTCCACTTCCTCGGCTTTGGCGGCCGTCGCCACCACGATTATTTCCCCTAGATCGTCCAGGATCTTGACTTTATCCGAAAGGACGATATCGCGGACGTGGATACCATCACCGACATTTGCTAGGCGGGAGATATCCACTGTGATGCGTTCGGGTAGGTCCTGGGGGAAGCATTCTACCTCGAGTTCGTCCAGGCTGGTGACCAGCACCGCGTTGAAATCCTTGACGGCCGGCGCGCTGCCGGTCAACTCCACGCTGACGTGCGTCCGCAGCTTTTCGGTCAGCGAGATGACCTGGAAGTCCACATGCACTAGGCTGCGCTTGATGGGATTGCGCTGGCTCTCGCGTACCAGCGAGGGGTATTCCTTACCCTCCAGGTCAATGGTCACCAGGCTGGAGGATGTAAGGTGGGATAGGATGCGTGAGGCTTCGTGCCCATCCATCGAAATCGGAGTCGGCTCAATGTGCCGCCCGTAGAGTACCCCCGGGAGTTGACCCGCGCGGCGCAGGGCACGTACCTGTTTGCCGGTCACTGTGCGGTGGGTTGCTTTGATAATTACGTTTTCCATTTTTCCTTCCTCGAGCGCCTCTCACTCCAAGCGGAGGGCTGAGCACAGAGTGCAGTCTCGGTGCGAAGCCTGTAACCGAGGAGTTACCTTCGCTCTCGTTTGAATTTCACCCGGCAAATGCCGGGAGATTTACTTTTCGAACTATGGGAAATTATACAGGAAAAAGGCTGGAAGAGCCACTGAGCTTTTGGAATTGGTATAAAATATGTGGCGGAGAATTACGTGTCCATCCTCACCCTCACCACTGATTTCGGCCTGAAAAACAGCTTCGTCGGCACGATGAAAGGCGTCATTTGGGGTATTTGCCCGCAGGCGCAGATTGCCGATATCAGCCACACGATTGAGCCGCAAAACGTGCTCGAAGGCGCATATACACTTTGGCGCGCCTATCCGTTCTTCCCGGCCGGGACGGTGCACGTGGCGGTGGTTGACCCTGGCGTGGGGACGGCGCGCCGTCCGCTGGCGATGCGCCTGGGCGAGCATTATTTCGTCGGGCCGGATAATGGCCTGTTCACACCGGTCATCGAGGACGCGGAGAAAAAAGGTTGGTTGAGGGAATTCGTACACCTGAACAATGAAAAATACTGGCTGCCGCAGGTCAGCCACACTTTCCATGGGCGGGATATCTTCGCGCCGGTCGGCGCGCATCTGGCAAAGGGTGTACCGCTGAGTGAATTGGGTTTCCCCATCACGGATCCGCTGCGGCTGCAAATGCCGAAACCGGAGAAGACGAGGGATGGCTGGCGCGCCCACATCACGGTGGTGGATGTCTTTGGCAACTGCACCACCGACCTGCCTGCCGCAGCATTGGGTAGTGGCGACTTCGCGAGGCACCCTGGAAGGGTCAGTCGCTCTTTTGCCGGAACGACTAAAGTCGTCACTACGGTTACTTTTCGCTTGCGCGGGCGCGAAATCCACGGGCTAGCAACCTCCTATGGAGGCCATCAGCCTGGCGAGCCGATCGCGCTGGTGGATAGTGAAAATTTCGTGGAAATTGCAGTTGTCAATGGCAGCGCGGCGCGGCAACTCGGCGCGCGGGTGGGAGACGTGGTGGAAGTTGTTGTAGAATCGTGAGGCGAGGCGCAACAGCAAATCTGGTGTTATTATCGTTGGTGCTCATGTCCGCAGAATCCCCACTGATTGTCGAAAACCTTTCGTTCCGCTACCGTGACCGGCAAGCGACGGCAATTCGTGGTATTTCTTTCGAGGCCCGCGCGGGCGAAATATTGCTGATCGCCGGGGCCAGCGGCTGTGGCAAGACGACGCTCGTTCGCTGTATCAACGGCTTGATCCCGCGTTCGTATAAGGGTGAGAAGACAGGCCGTGTTTTGTTGTACGGAGAGGATACTGCTGACTGGTCGTTGGCGAAGATATCCCAGAAAGTGGGAACCGTCCTTCAAGACCCGGAGCGCCAGATCCTGGGCACCAAGGTGCTCAACGAGGTCGCTTTTGGCCTGGAGAACCTGAGCCTGCCGCGCGCCGAGATCATCCAGCGGGCGGACGAAGCCCTGGATTATTTGAAAATCTCCCCCTTGCGCGGCCGCGAGACTTTCCACCTCTCCGGCGGCGAAAAGCAGAAAGTGGCCCTGGCCGGGGTGCTGGCCATGCGTCCGAGCATCCTGCTGCTGGACGAACCGCTTGCCAGTCTCGACCCGGCCAGTGCTCAGGATACGCTGGACATGGTGCGCCGCCTGGCGGATGAAGGCATGACCGTGCTGATGGTCGAGCATCGCGTCGAGGATGTCTTGGGCATCCGACCCGACCGGGTGATGTTCATGACCGAGGGCGACGTGCGCTATCTCGGCCCGCTGGACGGGCTGGGAGAGGTGGTCAACTATCACGAGGTCAAGCTGCCGGCCGAGGTCATCATGCTGCGCGCCAAAGCGGATCCGCCTCCAGCGGCGTTGAACATCCTTCCTGGCGCTTCGACTGCGCTCAGCGCA
>CAYZIQ010000117.1:6350-9241 GCA_964478375.1 uncultured Chloroflexus sp.
TCCGGAAAAGAACCGATCGTTCGCTTCGAGGACGTCGCTTTCGACTACGAGGCCGGGACGGAAGTCTTGCACGGCATCAATCTGGATATCAAGCGCGGCGACGTGATTGCTGTCCTGGGACCGAACGGCGCGGGCAAGACGACCTTCGTCAAGCACGCGATTGGCCTGCTCAAGCCCAAGTCCGGCCGCGTGCTGGTGAACGGTCGCGATACGAGAGAGGCCAGCGTTGCCCAGATCGCCAGCACGCTCGGCTACGTTTTCCAAAGCCCGAGCCACATGCTCTTTGCCCCAACCGTTCACGAGGAGCTGGCGTTCGGGCCGAAGAATCTCAAGCATCCCGAAGATCAAATCGAAAAGGAGGTGAAGGAAGCGCTACAGATCGTAAATTTGTCCGACAAGGAGAAAGACCCACCGCTGGCGCTTTCATTCGGCCAGCAGAAGCGCGTCAGCATTGCGGCGATTTTGGCCATGCGCTCCCGCATCCTGGTCATGGACGAGCCGACCGCCGGGCAGGATTATTTCAACTATATCAACTTCATGGATTCGATCTTACAGATGCCCGGCTTCGAGGCCATCCTGTTCATCACGCACGATATTGACCTGGCGGTCATTTATGCCAACCGGGTGCTGTTGATGGCCGATGGGCGGTTGGTGGCGGATGGCTCGCCGCAGGAGGTGCTGCGCGACCTCGAACGAATCAAAGCCTGTCGTCTCGTGCCTACCTCGCTGCTGGAAGCCAATCTGAGGAAATATCCGCAGACCCAGCAATTCCTGCGGGCCGAGGCGCTGGCGCACGTGTGATGCCCTCACTCCCAACCCCTCTCCCATGGGGAAAGGGGAGGGATGAGGACCACTAATTCAAAAAAGGAGAATGTATGAACAAGAAATTGCTTGGTGTTTCCATCGCCCTGATCGTCATCCTGGCGGTCTTCCTGCTGTTCGTCTGGCTGGGCGGGAGTGTGTTCAAGATCGAACGTCTGATGACCGGCGAAAATCCGGTGCTGCGCTTTGTCTTCGTGATCGTCGGCCTGTTGGTCGCGCTGGGCGTCTATCTCGGCACCCAGGAAAGCGTTGCCTGGGAAGTCGGCACCCGCCAGGTGGTCTGGATGGCGATCGGCGCGGCGCTGTACGCGGTCTTCTCGTGGCTGTTCAACGGTACGGTGTTCGTCGTGCCCTCCGTCAGCCAGGTGGCGCTGCGCCCGGCCATCGCCATTCCGGTATTCTTCGGCTACGCCTTCGGCCCCATCGTCGGCTTCTTCTCCGGCGCAGTCGGCAACATGTTCGGCGACGCCCTGACCGGTTTCGGCCTGTATCCGCAGTGGAGCATCGCCAACGGCCTGGTCGGTTTCATCGCCGGTCTGCCGCTGCTCTTCAAGGATAAGAAAAAGAGCCTGGATGGGGTCTTGATTGCTGGCGGCGTGCTGACGCTGATCGCTCTGGTGATCTACTTCCTCAATCGCAACCTGCCGAACATGATGTTCTTCGATGTGGCGAACAATATCTTCGGCGACGCGCAGATCACGATCTTCGCCGGCATTTCCATTATCGTGGGCTTCGTGCTGGTGTTGATCGTGCGCTTCGTCTTCGGCAAAGATGTGGATCTCGCCGCATCCGTGACCTGGGGCATGCTCGGCAACATCCTGGGCATAGGTTTCGCCGCCATTTCCGATATCTGGATCAACGGCTATTCGCTGCCCTCGGCGATTGTGGGTGAGTTCCTTCCGGCGGCCGGCCCGAACCTGATCTTCATCGCCATCCTCGTCCCGCTGTTGGTGGTGGCTTACCGGGCTGTTCAGAAGCAGTCTGGGCGTTAGTGATAGTGTTCAGTCAACAGTGTTCAGTGATCAGTCACCCTGGTCACTGAACACTGAAAACTGATCACTGATCACTGATCACTGATTACTGAACACTGCTCTTATGCTCGTCACCTGGCGCTATCGTACGCGTAAGTCATTCATCCAGTGGTTCGACCCGCGCGCCTGGATGATCTTCTACGTCTGTTTTCTGGCAGGGACGCTGTTCTTTTGGGATATCCGCTTTCTGGCGGTTTTCTTTGTCATTGCCCTCTTCGCTTTGCTGACCTCCGGCGTGACCTGGCGGGAGATGCGCCGTCCCTTCCTGTTCATCGGTGGTTTCATCGTCTTTTATACTTTCCTGACTTTCCTCACCGGAAGGGGCGGTGAGGAGGCCTACAAGCAGGAGCATCTCATCCGCAGCCTGAGCGCGCCGTTCACGCTCTTCGGTTGGCAGCCCACGTTGAAGATCACGGTCGAGCGCTCTTTCTTTGCCGTCAGTCAGTTGGCGCGCGTCTTCAGCATCGCCATCATGACCATCCTGATCCCTTACACGCTCAACCCCTCGCTGTACGGCGTGACCTTCCGCGGCCTGGGCTTTCCCGACAAGATCGCTTACGCCATGGATTTGACCATGCGCTTCATCCCCACCTTCGGGCGTGATTTCCAACTGACGATGGATGCGCAGCGGGCGCGCGGCTACGAGCTCGAGAAGATCACCGGCGGCATCCTGGAGCAGGTGCGCAAGCTCGGCCCGCTGATCGTGCCGGTGACCATCCATGCTATCATCGGCTCGGAAGACATCATTGACGCCATGGACCTGCGTGCCTTCGGCATCGGCCCGCGCACCTGGCTGGAGGAACTGCATTACCAGCGCCGCGACCGCGTTTTGATTGCAGTCGGGGTTCTGCTCCTGGTTGCTTCGTTGGCAGTTCTTTTTCTTGGATACGGGGGATTCTGGGTGCCGCAGGCGTTGATCCGGTTGGTGGGGGGATAACGATATGGCTCAGTACCAGCGCCGGGGCAAGCGAGACCCTACACTCATTATCTCTGCACCGTTTCTAGCAAATCACACCTGCGCGCGAGCGGCGTAGCCGC
>CAYZIQ010000118.1:0-9052 GCA_964478375.1 uncultured Chloroflexus sp.
AACCGTTTACTACCATCCCTCTCAAGTGCTAACCACACTCAAAAGGGAGACTACCTAAATTTCGTCCAGCGGGTAATTGTACCTTATTTCCTGCAGGGGGGGACAAATCGCGTCGTCGAACTGCATCCAAACATCAGCGTTATTCCGGTATAATCCTACCGAATTTATGGTTGCGAATTCGGCAACCATTATCCAAAGGAGAGCAAGACATGGCATACAAGGAAGTCAAAGTTCCCGCGAGCGGGGAAAAGATCACGATCAGCGGCGGCAGGTTACAGGTCTCCGATAACCCGATCGTCCCCTTCGTCGAGGGCGACGGCACCGGCCGCGATATCTGGCGCGCCTCGGTACGCGTCTTCGACGCGGCAGTACAAAAAGCCTATGGCGGCAGACGTAAGATCCACTGGATGGAGGTCTACGCGGGCGAGAAATCGTTCAAGTTGTTCAACACCTGGCTGCCGGATGAGACTGTGAAAGCCTTCACCGAATTCCTGGTCGGCATCAAAGGGCCGCTGACCACCCCCATCGGCGGAGGATTTCGTTCGCTCAACGTAACCCTGCGCCAACTGCTCGACCTGTATGTCTGCCAGCGGCCGGTGCGTTACTTCAAAGGGCTGCCCTCCCCGCTGAAGCACCCCGATTACGTGGATATGGTCATTTTCCGTGAGAACACAGAAGATATCTACACCGGCATCGAGTTCCAATACGGTACAGAAGGGAACAAAAAATTCAAGGAGCTTTTCAAGCAGTCATTCCCGAAGGAATACGCCAAGATTCGCTTCCCCGACACGGCCGGGATTGGAATCAAGCCGATTTCGGTGGAAGGGAGCGAACGCCTGGTGCGCGCCGCGATCCGATGGGCGCTGGCGAACAAACGCAAGTCAGTGAACTTGGTGCACAAGGGCAATATTATGAAGTTCACCGAAGGCGCGTTCCGCGATTGGGGCTACGCGCTGGCGAAGAAGGAGTTCCGCCATGAGATTGTTACGGAGCGCGAGACATGGATCCTGGGCAATAAAGAAAAGGAGCCGAGTCTCACCGTGGAGGAAAACGCTCGCCTCATTGACCCTGGCTTCGAGATGATGTCTCCCGCCCAGCAAAATGACATCCAGCGCGAAGTCGAGGAAGCGCTGGAACTCTGGCCAACGCACGGCGAAGGGAAGTGGAAGTCCAAGCTGCGGATCAAGGATTCGATTGCGGATGTGACCCTGCAATTCGTGCTGATCCGCCCGCGCGACTACGATGTAATTGCTACGATGAACCTGAACGGCGATTACATCTCGGATGCCATTGCCGCGCAGGTAGGCGGGATCGGCATCGCGCCGGGCGCGAACATCAACTACGAGACCGGTCATGCCATCTTCGAGGCCACGCACGGCACCGCGCCCAAGTACGCTGACCTGGACAAGGTCAATCCTGGCTCAGTCATCCTCTCCGGCGAGATGATGCTGCGTTACATGGGCTGGGCGGAGGCTGCCGACCTGATCATCAAGGGCATGGAAGGGGCAATTGCGGCCAAGACTGTCACCTACGATTTTGCCCGGCTGATGGATGGCGCGCAGGAAGTGAAATGCTCGGAGTTTGGCGAGGCGATCATCAAACATATGAGATGACTCGCCACAGCCTGTTGCACCAGAAGGCAGAATACGGTAAGATAATAGCAGGAGCAGCGTTATGCCGGTTAAAATCAAGCATCTGCTGAAAGAATTGAAAGAAGGGCTAGCTCGCATTTATGGGGATAAGCTCAGAGGCCTGTATCTGTACGGCTCCTATGCGCGCGGGGAGGCACATGCTGAATCAGATGTGGATGTGATGATCGTGCTGAACGACTACGAGAGTTATGGCAAAGAAATTGACCGGACAGGAGATTTGGTCAGCGAGCTGTCGCTGGAATACGGCAGCAGTATCAGCCGCGTCATCGTGAAGGAAAGCCAGTGGCTGAGTCGTGATACGCCCTTGCTTTGGAATATTCACCTGGATGGAATTCCCGCATGAAAGACTACAGCCGAAAACTTCTCGACAAGGCAATAGATTCTATCGAGGCTGCAGAGGTGTTATTGGAAATTGACAAGTCGGAAATATCTGCTGGGCGGGCGTATTACGCGATGTTCTATATCGCGGAAGCGTTATTGAACGAGAAGGGGTTGAAATTCAGCAAGCATAGCGGAGTGCATGCTGCATTTGGTGAACAATTCGCCAAAACCAAAGTATTCGAACCGAAATTCCACCGCTGGCTGTTGAACGCCTTCGATAAACGTTTGGCCGGAGATTACAGTGTTGATATCGAAATAGAAAAGGACACTGCGGCAGACATGATCATCCAAGCCCGCGAATTTCTGGAAGCGGCGCAGAAATATCTTGAGAAGCGGCAGTAATCGCAGACACAAAACGGCCTGCCGCCGCATTCGCGTGGCTGGCCGTTTACGTTTTACGCTTTACCCTTCGCTCATGGCGTCGGCGTCGCCGAAGGTGAGGTGGGTTGCTCAGTCGCGGCAGGCGCGGCAGTGGCCGAGAGTGCTTTCGCCTCCTCCGCCGTCTGCGGCATCCCTGCCATGACCCAACGGGTCAGCATGTCAATATACTCCGGCTTGAGCAGTTTGGAGGGCGGCATCTGGCGGATGGTCTTGCCCGTTTTTGGGTCTGTGCTCTCGTGCCCGTTGATGAGTTGAAGCAGCAGGCTGTTCATGTCACCCACCACCATTACCGGGGTGTTATCGCCTGAGTTCAACATATTCTCATAAGTGTCCATCAGATAATTGTTGTTCACCTTGCCGGCGCGGTGACAGGAGAGGCAGTAGCGCTTGGTCAGCGGCTGGATGTGAACTTCATAGGATGGCACTTCGCCGGCCGCCAACGCCGGGATACTGGAAACCGCCGCCGGCGGGAGTTCAAAGCGGTCATCCCAACTGTAACGGATAAAGGTGACGATATAACTGATCTCGCTGGCGGAGAGTCCGCCGCCGTAGGCCTTGCCAAAGGGGGTCATGCCAGCAGTCGGCCGGCCATAAGCGATGACTTCCTGCATGGCCGAGTCGGTGATGGTATACAGTACGTCGCGGCTGTTGATAGGAGTGATTTTCTCGCCCTCCAGTCCCTTGACGCCCTCGATGACCGCCACCGAGCCGTCATCCCCATGACACTCGACGCAGTTCGTAGAATACAGGTCCTGCCCAGCCTGAATTTGATCCACCAGCGTAACGGGCACCGCGGCCTCTGCCGCGGCAGGCGCGGGGGCAAGCGCCAGCGTGACAGCGGTCAGGATGACCATCAAGCCGCTGGAAACGCCTGTCAGCCAGACCATCACGCTGCGAGGAATCTTTTTGAAGACCAGCCCAAGCAAGAATAGCGCGACCAGCGTCAGGCCGGGAATGACCAGGCCGGAGACCGCTTGTAGGATTCCGGGGATGTACACGCCGGAGGTCGAGGTGGTCGGCACATTGGTGATCAGCGTCAGCAGCACGATGCTCACCACCATCAATGTCATGACGGTCAGGGGCAGGATACGGTGGCCGTAGTAACGGCTGCGATTCTTATCGAAAAACGGAAGCAGGATAAGGGTCAGGATGGCGACGCCGGGGATGATGACGGTGGCAATCCATTCGATCTTGCCCAACAGCGGAATCTGACCGTATAACGCCAAGAATTTGAATAGGAATAGAAAGTACCACTCCGGGCGCGGCACGTAGGCGGTATCGCTGGGATCAGCTTTGGGTTCGACCGGCACGCCGACGAAAGTCGCCAGCAGGATGAGCAGGATGAAAATGCCAAAGGAAACCAGCAGATCTTTGAAAATGCTGTCTGGCCAGAAGCGCTCGCCTTTTTGCAGGGCAATCTTGTATCTCTCGAGGACGGTTTTCTTGTGTTCTTCGCTCATGGCGCGCTCCCTAATCATCCTTACCGGGAAATTCGGATTCGCCGTGCTTGATAATGAGGAAAAGATGGACGCTGATCAGCCCGGCCAGTGCGGCGGGAAGCATCCAGATATGGGCGGCGAAGAAACGCTGAAGGGTCAGGGCACTCAAATCCACGCCGCCCCGCAGAGCTTTGAGAATGAACTCGCCAATGAATGGCACCGAACCAGCAATCTGTGTGCCGACGGTGGTGGCCCAATAAGCGCGCTGGTTCCAAGGCAGCAGGTAACCGGTGAAGCCCATGCCTAGCGTCGCCAGCAACAGGCCGATGCCGATGAGCCAGGTCAGCTCGCGCGGATACTTGTAGGAGGCGGTGATAAAGACGCGCAACATGTGGATGAAGACAATCAGCACCATCAGCGTCGCACCCCAGTGATGGATACCGCGAATCAGCCAGCCGAAGGTTACATCATTCATGATGTACGTAATGCTGTCATAGGCATGGTCCGGCGAAGGCGTGTAATACACGGCGAGGAAAATGCCTGTCACCCCTTGCAGCAGGAACAGGAAGAGGCTGGCCGAGCCGAGCGTGTTCCACCAGTTGCCTTTCGGCTCGGGGCGATCCAGCACAGCCTTATATAGACCGGTGAGGCCCAGGCGTTCATCCAGCCATTGAAAAACTTTTTGCCACATGGTTAGCCTCCCTTGACATGAATTTGCAGGTTGCCGTCTGCATCAACCTGGAATTCCTGGAAGCGGTTGAGTGGACGCGGCGGAGGGCCGCCCAGCACTGCGCCATCCATGCTGAACTTGGCGTCGTGGCAGGGACAAATATACACTTGTGCATCCTCCCTCCAGTTGACCTGGCAGCCAAGATGCGTGCAGCGGCTGGACAGGATAAGGATGTCCTGGGGGTCTTCCGAGCGGCGCAAAACGAAGCCCCCGAAATTGGTGGCGGTCCTTTCCCAGCCGTTGACGCGCGTGAGGGTGAACGAGAAAGGATGGGGCACGCCGACCGGCATGTCCGCCAATTTGCCGACCGAAATCCAGGCATCCTTCCCGCTGGCCTTGAGCGCCGGGTCAATCAGAAAGCCGATGGCCGGCAGTCCAACGGCCGCGCCGATGACGCTGCCTATGGCAGCAGTCGTCAGCTTGACGAAGTCGCGCCGGCTGATGTTATGGGAAGCTGCCATGCGTACCTCCTGGAGAGCGGATTTCATTCCGCTCACAAAATTTGTTGTAGAATATCGAGCGTGCAAATAGATTATAAGGATGAATCACCCTTCCCCAAGAGGATGTCTGGAATGAATAATCCATGAGTATTGTCACTTTTCCCCATGCAATAGCACAGGGATAATAAACATAGTCCCCAAATATTTTTCATGCATGGATGGCATCATCTCAAAAATGGGGAGTGGGGGGTGTGCTGGCGGCTACGCCGCCAGCACACCCCCCATCTTCCCCTGATTATTGAGAAGATACTAAGGAGGCGTAGATGGGTCTAAAAAGGAATGTTAGCCTGCTGGAAGGCCTGCGATACCAGGGCAAAGGGCCGATGCTGGCTTGGATGCTGCACCGCATCAGCGGCCTGGGCATTGTGCTCTTCGTGGCACTCCACATCCTGGCATCTTTCCTCAGCCAGCAATTCGGCAGCGACCTCGGCGTGTTCATCAACACGATTTACGAAAACTGGATCTTCCAGATTTTCATCTACTTCTGCGCCCTGTTTCACGCCATCAACGGGCTGCGCATCGTGATCCTGGACCTGTGGCCGAAACTGCTCGAATACCAGCGTGAGGCCATCTGGCTGGAATGGTTTATCTTTCTGCCCATCTATGGCATGGCCGTTTTCATCTTGGTCCGCAGCGGACTGGGTGGCTAAGGAGGCAGGCATGAGACCAAGAACTGCTCCGCAACGCGGCTTCAGCCTCGATTATTTGATGTGGCTGTTCACGCGCATCTCTGCGCTGGCAATGTACCTGTTTGCCTTTGCCAGCATCGTGGCGGCCCTGGTCATGGGCGCCCGCCAGCAAATGGACTTGGTAGCCTTGCTACGCTGGGGCTACATGCCAAACCCGTTCCACATCCAAAGCACAAACGTGGTTGACACTGCGCTCTATGACAATGGTTTCTGGAAAGTCATGGCCACCCTCTTCATCCTGTTCGCTGGCACGCACGGCCTGAACGGTCTGCGCGTGGTGATCGAAGATTACCTCAACCCGACATGGGGTCGTGTTCTGCTGCGCGGCCTGGTATTCTTGATCTGGCTTTTCATGATCATCGTCGGCGTCTACGTGCTGACGGCATCATTTACTGCGTAGGAGTGGCGACATGAAAACCCATCAATTCGAAGTACTCGTCGTCGGCGCAGGCGGGGCGGGCCTGATGGCCGGCCTGTATGCCTCCAAGACCGCCAAGACGGCCGTCATCAGCAAACTCTACCCCACCCGTTCGCACACCGGCACGGCGCAGGGCGGCATCGCCGCGTCGCTCGGCAACCTCGAGGGAGACAATCCCGACTGGCACACCTACGACACGGTCAAAGGCTCCGATTATCTCGGCGACCAGGACGCCATCGAGTTCATGTGCTACGAAGCGCCCGAGGCGGTGCTGGAACTCGAACACATGGGTCTGCCCTTCGACCGGACACCGGATGGCAAAATCTCCCAGCGCCCCTTCGGCGGACACACCAACAACGTGACCGGCAAACCGGTCCGGCGTGCCTGTCACGCCGCTGACCGCACCGGGCACATGATCCTCCAGACCCTCTATCAGCAGTGTCTCAAGAAGAACATCACCTTTTACGATGAGTTCCAGGTCGTTGACCTGCTGATGGCGAACCCCCAAACTACGGGGGCAAGCGGTGCAGCGGCGGGGGTGGTCGCCATCGAACTCGCCACCGGCGAACTGCATGTCTTCCACGCCAAGGCGGTCATCTTTGCCACCGGCGGGCACGGGCGCATCTGGGAAATCACTTCCAACGCCTACGCCTTCACCGGTGACGGCATTGCCATCACGATCCGGCGCGGCATCCCCGCCGAGGATATGGAATTTTTCCAATTCCATCCCACCGGCATCTACAAACTCGGCATCCTCATCACCGAGGGCGTGCGCGGCGAGGGCGGCGTGCTCATCAACGGCAAGGGCGAGCGTTTCATGGAGAAGTACGCACCGACGATCAAGGACCTGGCCTCGCGCGATGTGGTCAGCCGCGCGATCTACACAGAGATCCGCGAAGGGCGCGGCGTCAACGGCCAGAACTACGTCTACCTCGACGTGCGCCCGGAGAGCGTGAACAAGTACGCCGCCATTGACGGGCGCAAGAACAAGGACGGTTCGCCTTACACGGTCACCGGCGAGGAACTCCTGGCGAAACTGCCCGACATCGTGGACTTCTGCCGCGTCTACCTGGGCGTGGACCCGATCACCCAGCCGATGCCCATCCAGCCGACGGCGCACTATGCCATGGGCGGCATCCCCACCAACAAATACGGCGAGGTGGTGGTTGACGACAAGAACACGGTCTTCCCCGGCCTCTACGCGGCGGGCGAATGCGCGTGCGTATCCGTGCATGGCGCCAACCGCCTCGGATGCAATTCCCTGCTAGACATTATCGTCTTCGGCAAGCATGCCGGTCTGCGCGCCGCCGAGTTCACCAAGGGTGCATCCTTCCAGCCCCTACCCGCCGACCCGACCGCGTTCGCCCGCGCCCAATTCGAGAGCATCCTGCACGCCGACGGCAAGGAAAATGCCTTCGACATCGCCACCACGATGAAGAAAGTGATGTTCGACGATATGGGCATCTTCCGCTCGGGTAAAGGGATGCAGCATGCCCTGGAGGTCGTCCGTGAATTGAAGGAACGCTACAAGCACGTGAGCGTGGCCGATACCGGCAGGATCTTCAACATGGAACTGATCAACGTATGGGAACTGGGCAACCTGCTCGACCTGGCCGAGGTGACCACCGTCTCGGCCCTGGCGCGGACCGAGAGCCGGGGCGGCCATTCCCGCGAGGATTATCCCGAACGCGACGACAAGAAGTGGCTCAAACACACCCTGGCTTGGGTGCGCGAGGACGGCAAGATTGACTTGAAGTACAAACCGGTCGTCATCACCAAGTACGAGCCAAAGGTAAGGACTTACTGAGATTTCCCTCACCCCCGTCCCCTCTCCCGAAATCGGGAGAGGGGTGCAGGGGTGAGGGCGGAGGTCACCATGCAGGTAACCATAAAAATCTTCCGCTACAACCCTGAAAAAGACAAGAAGCCCAGTCACAAAACCTACAAACTGGAGGCCGTCGAGACCGACCGCGTCCTCGACCTGCTCGAAAAGGTCAAAGGCTATCAGGACGGCACGCTGTCCTTCCGCCGCTCGTGCGCACACGGCATCTGCGGCTCGGACGCGATGCGCATCAACGGATTCAACCGCCTCGCGTGCAAGACTTTGGTGCGCGATGTTGGTACGCGAATCACCGTCGAACCGATCCTCGGCTTGCGCGTCATCAAGGACCTGATTGTGGATATGGAGCCGTTCTTCGAGAATTATCGCTCCGTCAAACCGTGGTTGATCAACGATGAACCCGAACCGGCGCAGGAACGCTATCAAAGCCCCGAGGACCGTGAGCGCTTCGATGACACCACCAAGTGTATCCTGTGCGCTTGCTGCACCACCTCCTGTCCATCCTTCTGGGGCAACGACCAGTACGTCGGCCCAGCAGCCATCGTTGCCGCGCATCGCTTTATCTTCGACAGCCGCGACCGTGCCGCAGCCGAGCGTCTGAAGATCCTGAACGACGTGTTCGGCGTCTACCGCTGCCACACTATCTTCAACTGCACGCTGGCCTGCCCGCGCGAGATCCAAATCACTAAGGCCATTGGCGAGGTTAAAGCAGCCATCGCGACGGGAAGTTTGAAATAACAGCTTCTGGGTATAGGTGAATTCAAGACCCTAAAGGCATTCGAAACCTTTAGGGTCTTATCTATCGAGGTGCCAGGAATTGCAGAATCCCCCCTGTGGGGAAAGCCGGACCTTCGGAATGAAAAAGACCCCGTTGCCGGAGCCTTCCAGTCGGGGCGCCGGGAATTGCGAAGTCCCCCCTGTGGGGAAAACCGAGCCTCTAGAATGAAAAAGACCCCGTTGCCGGAGCCTTCCAGTCGGGGCGCCGGGAATTGAACCCGGGACCTCTTGCACCCCATGCAAGC
>CAYZIQ010000119.1:0-9002 GCA_964478375.1 uncultured Chloroflexus sp.
TGAGGAGAGGCCAATTCGGAGTCGCTTTGTCCAGTCGTTTTTGCAGTGGAGTCATTGTTGATATGGAAAATAACAAAGAGTTTTTTATCCGCGACCCATGGAAATTCGATCCCAATTTCAAACCGCCAGTGCGCCCAATTGATTCTCTTGCCTTTGATACAAAGGCGCTTCATGCGGGTTTTCGTCCCGAAGAAAACCTGGAGCGGTTCCGCGCCTTTGTCCCTCCGATCGTGCCTTCGATGACCTATCCCTATGAACGCTTTGACAAGATCCCCTATCCGGTTTATGGACGCACCAAGACACCCACCGCAGATATTCTGGAGCAGCGCCTTGCCGCCCTTGAAGGCGGGCAGGCAGCCGTCACTGCCGGGTCCGGATCATCGGCTTTGTTCAACCTGATCTTCACCATCGCCCGTCCTGGCGATAACGTGGTGACCACGCTCAATATTTTTGGCGAAGGTTATAAACAAGCAGCAAATATATTCCCGGAACGGTGCGGCATCCGGTTCCGTTTTGTCGAAGACCCATCCGATCCCAAATCATGGGACAAAGAAATCGACAAGAAAACGCGGCTCGTCTGGATCGAGACTCCGAGCAATCCCTGTCTGTTCGTGACGAATATCCAGGCTGTTGCCGATGTGGCGCACGCGCACAACGTGCCCGTGCTGGTGGATAATACCACTGCGACCCCCGCATTGCAGCGACCGATGGAGTTTGGCGCGGATATCATCCTATTGAGCATCACCAAGTTCCTGGCAGGCAATGCCACGGTTTTAGGCGGCGCCATCGTCGGTCCCGAAGACCTGACCGAGGACATCCGCTGGAACACCACCGAGTTCATCAGCTCGATCATGCAGCCGTTCGATTCCTGGCTGACGCTCCAATATCTGGAAACACTGTCCATGCGCATGGATCGACACAGCGAAAACACGCAGAAGGTTGCTGAGTTTTTAACAGACCATCCCAAGGTCAAACTCGTCAATTATCCCGGCTTGTCCACCCACCCGCAGCACGCGCTGGCAAGGCGTCAAATGAAGGCAGGTGGTGGCATGTTGTCGTTCGTCGTGGAGGGCGGCATCCCCAGCGCGCGCACTGCCATCGATAATTTCAAACTCATCATCCACGCGGTCACGTTTGGCACCAGTCGCACCATCTGCATGCACCCGCGCACCATCACCCACGAGCATATGACACAAGCGGAACGCGATAAAGCCGGGATTGATGATGGCCTGATCCGCCTCTCCGTTGGATTGGAGCATCCGGACGATATTATTTCAGACCTCCAGCAAGCTCTTGCCAAACTGTGACATCGGTGACCAAACAACCCATTCACACTGACAGAGCGCCCGCTCCCGGTGGCGCTTATTCGCAGGGGTTGCGCGTGGGTGACTTTATTTTCACCGCTGGTCAGGGACCCTGGGATCCGGTCACCCGCCAGGTAATCGGGAACACCATCGAAGAGCAGACCGTGCGGACTCTGGAAAATATTCGGGCAATTTTGGAATCGGCTGGAGCCAGCCTGGCAGATGTGGTCAAGGCAACTGTTTATTTAAGCGATCTAAGCCTGTTTCCGCGTTTCAACCAGGTTTATGCCGGATATCTTCTTGACCCTAAGCCGGTGCGCACAACGGTGGGCAGCCAGTTATTTGGGATCCTGGTCGAGATTGACGCAGTTGCTTATGTCGGAAAAAAATAACTCGCGGGAAGCCTTTCTCAGCAAACTCCGCCTCTCCGCCGTAAGACTGGAGGAAATAAACGGTGCACTGTTTAGGTCGGATATGCGGGTTATCTCGGATTTTTTTGATGTGCTGGAAAAGTACGGCTCACCAGAGGAGATCAACCGCAAGGCTGAGGTTGCCCGCCAGTTGCCTGCGTTGATCGAACGTGTCCGCCAGGTGAGGCCGGAATATGTCGAAGAATTGGGTTGGCTGCGCGAACAGCGCGACCGGGGCGGGTTCATCAGCATACCGGAATATCGACGGCAGGTTCTCGGAGCGCGCGCGGACAGTTTGGATTTCAGAACTGGTTCTGCGGTCACCCTGGAGATCAGCGCCTGCCAGTATTTCCCGTGGCTGATGGATATTGCCCGGCGCGCCGTCGAACGCGGCGAGGTCATGCCGGCGCGTTTCGTCCGGGTGCGAAACATGAAAGAGCAGGAAGCCGATGGCGACCTGCCTGCCTTTGCGGCTGCGATGCAGATCATCGGCGCGAGTTATGTAGAGCAGCTAGATACGCGCGGCTCGGATGGCTCCAACATCCACCTCGGCGGCCCCGAGACCATTATCGGGTATTATGGCGGCGTCGGTCAGCCGAATACGCATGCGCTCCAGTGGCTGGATGAATATTTATATTACTACACGACCTACGGCGTCAGCCAGGTCCTCAACGTCAACACCGGCACCGTGCTGCTCGGTTATTTGCTCCACCGTTTGGGCGTGGATATACACTTTAAGATTTCGGTAACCCTGGGAAACGACAATCCATACTCGGCGCTGTGGACTTTGACAACGGCAAAACTATTTGCCCGCGAAGATGGTAGTTCCCCCCTGGTCGGATTCAACTGGAGCAATTCCGTCAACAATGAGACCATCGAGATCACCGCCCAATTCCGCAAAGGGTTGGGATTGGAAGATATCGTCCGGTTTGAACACCACGTCACCGAAACATGGAAAGGGTTGGTCATCCAGCCCTATAACCGGCGCGAGGATGTGCTGGCGCTGGCAGACCACGTTCCCAACATCTCCGCCAAGCATGAGGGCGGTGAACCGGAAATAGAATCCGCCCGCGCCCGCCCTTCCGACGTACAAGATTACTACCGGGCGAGAGATGAGATTGGCGCTTCGGGTGAATGGGATTCCTTGACCTTGAACTTCCAGGACAAATTTGATTCCCTCAACCGCACCGCCCGCGCACTGACTGAGCGCGGACTGGCATTTGTGGCGGCGACCCGTTTGCATAAAACATGATCGCCCATCATCCCATCCCACTCGATGCCATTCGACTCGCGCAAAAACGGATCGCGGGTATCGCCTTGCGCACGCCGCTGGTCCGTTTAAACCTGGAGGATGCGCCGGCAGAAATTTACCTGAAACTGGAAAACCTTCAGCCGGTTGGCTCGTTCAAGCTGCGCGGCGCAGTGAATGCGATGCTGGGCTTGGATCACGATCAACTGGCGCACGGCCTTTGGACCGCCAGCGCCGGGAATATGGCGCAAGCCGTCGCATGGGTTGCAAGACGGTTGGGAATACCCTGCACGGTCATCCTCCCGGATGACACACCCGGCGTAAAACTATCTGCCATCGAACGGCTTTCCGCAAAGATCATGAAAGTCCCGTTTGCAGACTATCAGGCGATCCAACGCGAGCATGCGTATGCAGGGATGGAAGGATTACTCATCCACCCCTTTGGCGATGACCCGGTTATGGCTGGCAATGGCACCATTGGCCTGGAAATCCTGGAAGACTTGCCGGACGTGGACGTTGTCATCGCGCCGTATGGCGGGGGCGGTTTGAGCTGCGGCATCGCCTCCGCCATCAAGGCAAGCAAGCCACAGGTCAAGGTATATGCCGCAGAAGTGGAGACAGCTGCGCCATTGGCAGCTTCCCTGGCAGCCGGGGAGCCGGTCGCGGTTCCGTACACCTCCAGTTTTATTTCCGGCATGGGTGCGCCGTTCGTATTCCCCGAAATGTGGCCGTTGGCAAGCCGTTTATTGGATGGCGCACTGGTGGTTACCTTGCGGCAGGCAGCAGACGCGATCCGATTCCTCGTAGAACTGCATCATGTGATTGCTGAAGGCGCAGGCGCAGTGGCCCTCGCCGCAGCGTTGACCGGAAAAGCTGGAGGCGGGAAAATCACCTGCATCGTTTCCGGCGGTAACCTTGACCCGGCAAAATTGATCCACATATTGCAAGGAATAATTCCCTGATATGAACTCACAAAGAGACCTTGGCATCCACCGTATCGTTGCCCGCAAAGACCACCGTTCCTACGGCATGGGATTGGGAGTGATCCTGCTCGATGATGTTTACCCCGCCTTTCCAGGCGATGTACGCAACGCCAGCGCGTACCCCTTCCCCATCCAATATGAAATTGTCAGTGGCGTGGATATTAAAAAACTTGTGGTGGATAATAACAAGATCATGTGCCTGCCGCCATTGATCCATGCCGCGCAAAAATTGGAAAAGATGGGTTGTCGCGCCATCGTTGCGGAGTGCGGGTACTTTGCGTTTTTCCAGCGCGAGGTGGCGGCGAGTGTGCGCGTGCCGGTTTTCATGTCGAGCCTGTTGCAGGTGCCGCTTGCACAGCAGATCGTCGGTTCGAACCGCGTGGTGGGCATTCTCATGGCAAACGCAAAACATCTCACCGATCACCATCTTGAATCGGTCGGGATCAAGCTGGGATCGAACTACGTTGTCGGCGGGGCGATGGAAGACCTGCGCTGCGAGGAATTCGATCACCTGTGGACCAAGGGCTTGCGCACCGATCCCCCGTCCGCGGACTACGAAAAAGCCGAGGCCGAATTCCTTGCCGTTGCCACGGAGTTTTTCCACAGAACGCCGAAGATGGGGGCGATGGTCCTGGAGTGCACCGGCTTCCCACCTTTTGCGCGCGCCCTGCAACGCCTCATCGAAATACCGGTCTTCAGTTGGGGCACATTGCTGGATTATGCCTACTCGGTGGTGGCCCACCGTGACTATTACGGACACGTTTAGCGAGCACATCCGATGATCCTGACCGATTCTTCCTCCACCCCCGCGCCGTATTTTCGCGTACTTGGCGAATCGCAATGCAGGCAACTCTACGAAGCCGCGCTGGAATGTTTGCAGCGTGTCGGTGTGCAGATTCACAACACACAAGCGCGCGATCTGCTGATTGCCTCCGGCGCGAAAGTGGATGGGCAAATTGTCCACATCCCGGCTGGGCTTGTGGAGCACGCATTAAAAAACGCGCCGCCTGCTTTTTCGGTCTGGGGGCGGGATGGGAAGCATGAGATGCGGATCGCTGCCGACCGGGTGCATTTTGGCCCCGGCCCCACCTGCACTTATTTCATTGACCCCTCCACTGGAGAACGACGCCTGGCCCGCCGCGGCGATGCTGCTCTGACCGCGAAAGTTTGCGATGCATTGCCAAACATTGATTACATCATGGGACTGAGTCTGTTCAGCGACGTGACTCCCTCGCTGGCATCGGTCTATGAGTTTGCTGAAGAAATAGCCAATACCACCAAGCCGATCATCGCCTGGGCAAACTCGAACAGCGCGTTGCAGGATATTCACCAGATCGCGATCGCTGTTGCGGGTGATGAAGAATCCCTGCGAGCCAGGCCGAATTATGCATATTTCACCACCTATGAGTCTCCGCTTAAATTGGCAGACGCACCACTAACGAACCTGATGTGGACTGCTGAACATGGCATCCCTTCCATTATCCTCGGCGGGCCGACGGTTGGATCGGAATCGCCATTCACAGGTGCATCGGCGTTGGTGCTATACCTGTCGCCTGTCCTGGCCGCGCTGACCATTGTCCAATTGAAGCATCCCGGCGCGGCGATGGTGATCGGCGGACTGCCGTCCATGATGGACATGCGCACGGGACGACCGGCGTATGGTTCACCTGAAGCGAGCCTGCATAGCGCGGCGTGCGCGGACCTGGCGCGTTATCTCCACCTCCCGTTCATGGGAACCGCCGGCGCATCGGAAAGCAAATCCATCGGCGCACAAGCCGGAGCCGAGGCAGCCTTTGAGGTGATGCTTGCTGCATTGAGCGGTGCATCACTCGTTCATGATGTTGGGTTCCTTGACTGCGCCGACATCGGTTCATTGGATTACCTGGTATTCTCAGACGAGATCATCAGCATGGCAGCGCGCATCATGCGTGGAGTGGACGTGAATGCGGATACCATCATGATGGACTTGATCGAAAAAGTCGGCCCCGGTGGAACATTCATGAATCAGGCAAAATCGGCGTCGCTTTGCAGGTCCGAGGCGTGGGTGCCGACCGTCCTGGATCGGAGTCCTTTTGCAACCTGGGAGCGAAATGGGCGTTGGGAGACCAAGGATGCTGTCCACAAGAAATTGCAGGGAATTCTTGGCACGCACGTACCCATTCCGCTTCAACAGGATGCGATTAAAGACATACATAAAATCCTTGAACGCGCTGAGGCGCGGGAAAATCATTGATGCCGAAATCTTTGTAAAAGGAAAAAAGGAGAAAGAATGCCCGTTCGATTTGGATTTCCCGAAATGCTTATCATCCTGGTGATCATCGTTCTGCTCTTTGGGGTCGGGCGGATCAGCAAGATCTCCGGCGAATTGGGAAAGGGGATTCGCTCGTTCAGGGAGGGATTAAGTGGAGAGAAGAAGGAGGATGAGCCAAAGGATGAGAGTAAAACGATCGAACCCAAGTGACCCGTTTCATTGCTGGGGTGGCTGATGATTGCGCAAGCCTGTTCTGGTAGCGGATCAAATTTTTCCGGAGGTTTTCTTCGAGCTGGTGACGTTTGATCTTGCAAGAGGGTGGAACAGGTGGAAAGTTGTGAAGCCTGGAATGCATATTGCCAGAGTCGCTCTTTTGGTGCATTCGGGTATTTGCAGGCCAGGGTGTAGGAAAGCGAGACTTTACTATCGCCTTCTCGCAGGTGCTGCGGCAACCAACTGCTGATCGGTGATCCAGCCCTCGGCGCGTCTCTCGAGGGTGGCCATTTGCTCTTCCATCGCCCACTCGGCTTATTCCCTGCAAGAAGGTCTGGCTCACCCCGCCAACCTGGCGCAGGCCGCCGCCAACGACAGCATGCCCGCTCACGGCCTGACTGTCCGCCACCTGATCACCGGCGTCTCGATGATATTCTCGACCGGCAATCCTCATACCCCAACCAAGAGCAACAACTCGAGGGCTCTACAATAATAAAAAAAGGCTTCCGGGCTGGTTTTCTTAACCTTGTTCAGCTTGTTGTAAGCCAGATTCGTCACCATCCAGAAAGCCAGATCCTGACCTGGCTCAAACCGCTCGATGGAGAACTCTCCCTTCAAGAGCAGGGCAGCCAGGTACGCCGCTTTCGCCGCGCACAGGATCGCGGTATCGAGAGAGGAATATCCAGAGTAGACAAAAGCTGCCAGTTTTTTGGACCCTTCCAACAACTCTGCATATTCATCGCCGGCAGTTGCGCCACGCATCCCAATCGTACAGGCGGAATTGAAGGCATCCTTTAGAACATCCTCCGCAGTAAGTTCGCTCAGGTTGCGATAGACCAACTGTCGGGAGACAATATTCTCTAAAGCCCGCCTTGCCAATCCCAAATCGGTGGCAGCGTCGAACAGGATGCCAATATTGAACAATTGCATGGCAATTTCTAGTTCTTTGCCTGTGCCCAGTAATACTCCGGTGGTATGCGGTGCTAAGGCTGTCAGCTTATCTCCAAGCAAACCCTCCACAGTCGGGCAGGGTACTGCTATTATCTCCTCTTCCGTGGACAGGAGTGGCGATTGCTGTTATGGCTTCTGAAGCTGAGGGTATGGATTTTCTTCGAGCAAGATATCCAGCAGGATATGGCTTTCCCTCCCCTCGATTGCCGAGGTGAAGAAGAACTTGTAATGTTGCTTTGGCAAATCACCCAAGCGCCGGTTTTCCTCATGGCGATGGAACACACCTTTTCTCATCACAGCCTGAAAATATTCGTCCCGGTTGATGTTTTCAGCAACCAGGAGGTCAATGTCAATCGAGAAACGTTGCAGCGTTCCCAGCAGAAGGAGGAGGGAGGTTCCCCCTTTGAAGATGAAATCCATGCCACGCAAGTGGAGTTGCTCGACCAAGGTCAAAGCCATGATTATCTTTTCGATCAGGATCGGGTCTTTTCCGCGGGATTTGTCCCGAATCCCCATGATCCACTCGGGCGTGTGAGATTGGGTGGATATCACCTGGTGTTCTCCTGATTCAATGAAAGTTCAATCTGGGTATGCGTTTGGATGAACTGCCGCAGTTTCTGGTCCGCCTTGCGCCGGCCGGCATAGCGGAACATCGTTTTTTCACTGATCCAATAAGTTGCGAAGACGTCCTCGAAGATGTGCGCCATTTCTCCCCCCTGGAAGAAATAGAACCTTTCTTCATCCACAAAGATATCCACCAGGATTTTTTCCAACTTCGGGTATGGAAATCCGCCGGTTGTTCTCTTGGGCGATTGGGTGATGAGGCGAGACACGAGGATGTTATCGAATTGAGGCAACACGTACCTTTCCATTGTCAAACGGTCAGGGTTCAAGAACACTTTGCCGGGATTCTGACGGCTCAGGTGATTGAAGACGGATTCGTACACATCCTTTTATGTCTCGATGATAAAGAGGTTCTGGCCTGGTTAGTGGATTATAAATTCATGCAGCACGCGAGTTTTCCAATCCAAGTAATGGATGTAAGGGAAAGCAGCTTGAATCGTTTCGTTCAAGTCAATTAATTCTTGTGACCAGCAGGGTAAAAAGTTGTTTCTTCTCGCTTTTTTGCGAGGATGGCTCAGGAAATACAATCCACCGGCATCGACAGGCGCGATAATATGCCGTCTTTCCAGGTCGTGTAAGAACTGGCGAAAAGCCTGTTCAGTTGCGTCGTGGGAATACCGCCGGCAATAACCCCTCAAGTCGACCCGGAAGACAATCCGGGAACCGGAAAAGGCCTTTCTAACTCAAGATCGCGAGGCTGCTGCTCATTCTTTACCATCCGGTCACCTCCAGCCTTGTTTCGCAGATTGTCACTATTTTAGATTTAGTGACAAATTACGAAACCAATTGCAGTAAATCAGAAGACACCGAAGGAGTGAATGCATACTCCTGCACTTTCGTTTTGAGACAGTCACCCTATAGTAACGATATGTATCCCTTTACGGTCCCTTCAATATACAAAACCCGCTGTGTAAGCGGGCTTTGCGTAACACGGGGGAGGCGGGGAGAGTGGGATTCGAACCCACGACAGAGGTTTTAAGCCCCTGTACTCACTTAGCAGGCGAGCCCAATCGGCCT
>CAYZIQ010000120.1:0-2862 GCA_964478375.1 uncultured Chloroflexus sp.
CCGAAGAGGCTCATCTGGCCCATTTGCTCGGCACGGAAGTGGACAGCGCTGATAGCCAGAACGCGCTCAAGGGCGGCCAACATCGCCGCGCGCCGCCCAAACTGGTCGAGGGCGCCGACTTTGATCAAGCACTCCAGGGCACGTTTGCCAACGGCGCGCAGGTCAACCCGCCGGGCAAAGTCATTCAGGCTGGTGAAAGGGCCATTGGCACGCGCTTTCAGAATCAGCTCGACCGCGCCCTGGCCGGTGTTCTTGACCGCGCCCATCCCAAAGCGGATAACTACGTGATTGCCATTTTGGCTTTCGAGGGCAAAGTCCCAGTCGCTGGCATTGATATCCAGCGGGAGAACTTCAATGCCCATGTTGCGAGCTTCGGCCGCGTAGAGAGCCACTTTATCGATCTGGTTCTTCGAAACCGAGAGTAATGCGGTCATGTACTCAGCAGGGTAGTGGCGTTTCAGATACGCGGTCTGGACGGCGATCACGCCGTAGTCGGCGGCGTGGGATTTGTTGAACCCGTAGCGGGCAAATTCTTCCCAGTCAGCGTAGATGGCCTCGGCGGTTTTCTCGGGGATACCATGCGCGGCCGCCCCGGCGACGAACTTGCCGCGGTGCCTCTCGATCTCCTTTTTCTTCTTCTTGGAGATGGCGCTGCGCAAGTTGTCGGCTTCGGAAGGTGAGTATCCGGCCAGTTCGACCGCAGCGCGCATCAATTGTTCCTGATAGACCGGGATGCCGTAAGTCGATCGGAAGATGGGTTCGAGCGACGGATGGCGGTATTCGGCCCGGCTTTCACCGTGCATGCGGCTGATGTAATCGGGGATGAATTCCATCGGGCCGGGGCGGAAGAGCGCCACCATGGCGATGACGTGTTCCAGAGAGGTGGGCTTCATTTGCACCAGCCAGCGGGTCATGCCCGAACCTTCCAATTGGAAGACGCCAGCCGTATTGCCTTCGCCCAGCATGGCGTAAGTCTCTGGATCGTCGGTGGGGATGTTGTCCAGGTTGAACTTGACCCCGTGCCGCTGCTGGATCAGGTCACAGGCGCGCGCCATGATGGTCAACGTGGCCAGGCCGAGGAAGTCCACCTTGAGCATCTTGAGCTTTTCCAGGATGCCCATCTCGAACTGGGTAACGGTCTTGACGGGCGTCTCTTCGGCGTTGGAGGTCGGGCGGTGCAGTGGCAAGTACTCGATCAGCGGCTTATCCGAGATGACCACGCCCGCCGCGTGCGTCCCAGCGTTGCGGACGACGCCCTCCATTTTGCTGGCAGTATCAATCAGTTCGCGGATGTGATCTGCAGCCTCGTATTCTCTCCTTAGCTCCGGCACCTGTTCCAGCGCCTCGGCCAGCGTCACCGGCTTGCCGGGGACGTTCGGGACGAGCTTGGCGACCCGGTCCACCTCGGGGATGGGAATGTCTTTGACTCGTGCCACGTCTCGCAGGGCAGCGCGCGCGCCGAGCGTGCCAAAGGTAATGATCTGGGCTACCTTATCCTGTCCATACTTCTGAACGGCGTATTCCAGCATTTCGGCGCGGCGGTCGTCGCGAAAGTCCAGATCAATGTCCGGCATTGAGATGCGGCCCGGGTTCAGGAAGCGCTCGAAGAGCAATTCGTGCGCCAACGGGTCAACCAGCGTGATGTCCAGCACGTAGGCGACGATCGAACCGGCCGCCGAGCCACGCGCGTTGTACCAGATGCCCCGTTCGCGGGCGTAGCGGCACAGGTCCCAAACGATGAGGAAGTAGGCGTCGAATCCCATCTTGCGGATGACGCCCAGCTCGTAGTCGAGGCGTGTCCGGACCTCGGGGCTGGTTGCTTTTTCCCCGTAACGGCGCGCGGCCCCGTCCGTGCAAAGCGACTGCAGGTAGGTTTCGGCCGTGTATCCGTCTGGCACCTCAAACTTTGGCAGCCGGTACTCCTCAACTTCCAGGTTCACGTTGCAACGCTCGGCAACCAACAAGGTGTTCGCCAATGCCTGGGGCACCTCGGCGAACAGGCGCGACATTTCCTCCGGGGAGCGCAGGTAGTACGACGGATCGGTCATGCGCATTCGGTCGGGATCGGTGAGCAGCGCGCCGGTCTGGATGGCGAGCAGGATATCTTGCAGGCGGGCGTCCTCGGCGTTGATGTAGTGCACGTCGTTAGTGGCAATGAAACGGGAGTCGTATCTGTGGCCCAGCTCGAGCAGATTCTTGTTGATGCCTTCCAGCTCTTTGATGTCGTGCTGTTGAAGCTCGAGGTAGAAGTTTTCCTTGCCGAAAACTTCGTAGTAATAATCGAGGGTCTTGCGGGCTGCGTCCACCTGACCGTTTTCGAGCAGACGCGGCACCTCGGCCGACATGCAGCCGGAGGAACAGATCAGCCCTTCGGCGTGCTTGGCGAGAAATCCCTTGTCAATGCGGGGATAGTAGTAAAAACCTTCTAGCTGTGCCGCGGATGCGATTTTGAGCAGATTCTTGTAACCGGCCTCGCTCTCGGCCAGCAGCAGCAGGTGCGAGGACTTGCGGTCCTCTTTCGAGTCGTGCTCCTTCATTGTCCGCGCTGCCATGTAGGTTTCCAAGCCGATGATCGGTTTGATCCCCGCTTCTTTGGCCGCGTGGTAGAACTCAACCACGCCGAACATCGTGCCGTGGTCGGTGATGGCCAGGGCTGGCATGTTCATCTCTTTGGCGCGCTTGACCAACTTCTTGATGTTGCTGAAGCCGTCGAGCAACGAGTATTCGGTGTGGACGTGGAGATGGGCGAAGGACATTACCAGTAATCAGTGGGTAGTAGTTAGTGATGAGTGGTCAGTATTCGGTTTTCAGCGGTCAATGAGTTCACTTGGATTATAGCACGTGGGGGGATTGATAGAACCT
>CAYZIQ010000120.1:2962-8805 GCA_964478375.1 uncultured Chloroflexus sp.
GAGCTGGTCATGGGCTACCCGGCCGAGGACTTTCCGCCTCGTCCGCGCTACCCGCTGGAGTTCACCCTGTTCGAAGATGAGTACAAAATCAGCGAGGAAATGCTCACGGAAGCGATGAGGGTGATGGATGAGGGCTACCTTGCCCAGGGTTACTACGTCAAGCAGAAGGCCAAGATCCGCCTGGAAAACGGCAAGAAAGAGACCTTCACCTACGATGATTATTCCTGGACTGAGCACATCTCGCGCAAGTGGGGTCAGTGGTTGCGCGACCCGAAGGAGCTGCTGGATCAGTTGGAGAAATGCGGGTTTACGGTAGGGAAGGAGGATTAGATTACATCGAATAGGCCGAAAGCTTGTGCCCGTTCGTTTCATTCGACGCATTTTATCCGGCGCAAATTTTTCTAATGCCCCTCTTATGGCAGGCCTCCTTTCCCCATGCTATAATCTCTTCCCGAAAGGTACTTCTTCTCCATGCTCCAGAGATTTGTCAAAGCCTTCGGGGGCGACCCCAACAAGCGTGAAATCGAAAAGCTAAGCGGCCTCGTGGACGAGATCAATGCCCTCGAGCCAGAATTCGAGTCCCTGCCCGATGAGGCCCTGCGCGCCAAAACGGACGAGTTCCGCGCCCACCTCGCCTCGAGGTTGGAAGGCATAGAGGATGAGAAAGAACGCCAGGATATCGAAAAAACCGTCCTGGAAGAATTGCTTTCGCAAGCCTTCGCCGCCGTGCGTGAGGCCTCCAAGCGCACCATCGGCCTGCGCCATTACGACGTTCAACTGATCGGCGGTGTTGTGTTGCATCGCGGCCAGATCGCCGAGATGAAGACCGGCGAGGGCAAGACGCTGGTCGCTACCCTGCCGCTCTATCTGAACGTACTGACCGGACGGGGTTGTCACCTGGTCACGGTCAACGATTACCTAGCGCGGCGTGACGCCCGCTGGATGGGGCCTATTTACGACGCCCTCGGTCTGTCCGTCGGCGTCCTGCAGATGGCTGCCGCGACCGAGAATGGTAAAAAAGCTTTTCTCTACGACCCTTCAAAGGAATCCTCGCGCGAAGACCAGGATCAGCTCCGCCTGGTGGATCGCCGCCTGGCCTACCAGGCCGACATCACCTACGGCACCAACTCCGAGTTCGGCTTCGATTACCTGCGCGATAATATGACCATGCGTCTGGAGGACCGTGTCCAGCGCGGCCACCACTATGCCATCGTGGATGAGGTGGACAATGTTCTGATTGACGAGGCGCGTACTCCGCTGATCATCTCCGGCCCGGCCTCCGGCGACGTGGAATGGTACGGCAAGATGGCGCAACTCGTTCGCCAGTTGAAGCCGGAGGACTACGAAGTAAACGAAAAAGACCGTGCCATCTCGTTGACCGAGATCGGCACCGCCCACGTCGAGCAGTTGCTGGGCCAGCCGCTGCGCGATCCCGACCGCCCCGAAGACGTGACCCCCGAACAGGCACGCCTGCTGGGTTATCTGGAACAAGCGTTACGCGCCCAGCACCTTTTCAGGCGCAACAAGGACTATCTCGTCCAGGGCGGTAAGGTCATCATCGTAGACGAGTTCACCGGACGGCTGATGCCCGGCCGCCGCTGGAGCGACGGTCTGCACCAGGCCGTGGAGGCCAAGGAAGGGGTGCGGGTGGAACCGGAGAACGTCACTTACGCCACCATCACTTTGCAAAACTACTTTCGCATGTATGAGAAGCTGGCCGGCATGACCGGTACAGCCCTGACCGAGGCGGAAGAGTTCAGCAAGATCTATAAACTCGAAGTCCTGCCTATCCCAACCAACCTAGAATACCAAGCCGTCGGGACGAACGGGCCGCTGGTGGAAGTCAAAACCCATGATGAGGAAGGCTTCGAATACTCTTATTTTGCTCATTTCGAAGACCCTGAGAAGCGAGTTGTTTTCTGGAGACGCAAGGATTATCCCGATACCATCTACCGCACAGGCGAAGCCAAGCTGCGTTCCCTGGCGCGTGAGATTGCCTGCGAGCACGTACGCGGGCGGCCGTTGCTGGTCGGCACGACCTCGGTCGAGAATTCGGAACGCCTGTCGAACCGGCTGCGCGCGGAACCTATCCGCCGCTTGATGCAGGTGCTGTTAATCCGCCACGCCTGGCTGGCAGCCAACGAGCGCGTCGAAGATGGGCGCGCTATCCCGGAACTTGCCAGCCTGAACAAGCCGCTTGAGCAGATGCGCCCCGAGGAGCTGCGTCCACTGGCGCGCGACCTGGGACTTTCGCTCAATCCCGAAGACCCGGCCAACCTCAGTCGACTGCTAGAAATCTTGAGGCTGGAAGAAACTGATAAAGACCGACTGAAGTCAGTACTACAGGGAGGAGTCTCCCATCAAGTGCTGAATGCCCGCAAGCACACCGAAGAATCCCAGATCATTGCCGGAGCGGGCGCGTTTGGCGCGGTGACCATCGCCACCAACATGGCCGGGCGCGGTGTAGACATCAAGCTGGGCGGCGAACTGGCTGAAGAGATCATCGCTGCGGTGGCGCGCGTTCTGCGCAAGGCAGGTTATAAAGACCCTTACGACATGACTTTGCAGGAACGCCGCGAAGCGCTCCAGAAGGCAGACCCTTCGCTTTACGGTATCTACGAGACCGAGGTCAAGTTCTTCCTCAAATACTTCGAAGACATGGAACGCGTCAAGGAGTTAGGCGGCCTGCACGTCATCGGTTCGGAACGGCACGAGGCGCGGCGCATTGACAACCAGTTGCGTGGTCGTTCCGCCCGCCAGGGCGATCCCGGCTCCTCGCGTTTCTATCTCTCCCTCGAAGACGACCTGATGCGCCTGTTCGGCGGCGAACAGGTCAATGCCCTGATGCAACGACTGAGCATTGACGATGACTATCCTCTCCAGGCGCGTCTGGTCAGCGGGATCATCGAGCAATCGCAGCACCGCGTCGAGGGTGCCAACTTCGATGTCCGCAAGCACCTGCTCGAATACGACGACGTGCTCAACTCGCAGCGCATGAGGATCTATGCCCAACGCGACCGCGTCTTCGAGAAGGAAGACCTAACTGAAGATGCAGAAGACCTGCTGCGCCAAGAAGTCGAGCGGCGCGTCTCGGAAGCCGTCGGAAGCGGGGAGCTTTGGCGTCTGCTGGCCTGGCTGGAACAGATCCAGCCGGTCTTCGGCGTCGCCGAGGGTGCTTTTCCTTCCTTTACCTACAAGCTAGTGCTGCGCGAGCTCGAGGAATCAAAGACAGACTCTCGCGCAGCTTTGATGGATACCGCTCGCCGCGCCCTCCAGGCTGAACATGCTTATTTCTTCCATGCCATCCAGGAGCAAATTGATCGCGCCGGCGAAGGCATGGATAACCAGATAAGAGAACGCAACGAAGCTCTCGATACCTTCTTCGACGCCATGCGGGACAGCGAAGAAGAACAGCCTCGCCGCCCGCAGGAGGTTCTGGAGGAGCTGCAAGGCGTCGTTCGCATCCCGCTGCGGCTTTCATCCGAACAAATGCGTTCCCTCGTCGAGGAGCCGCGCCAAGTAGAAGAAGCCATCCGCGAGCAGATAGAGGCTTTCATCACCAATTTGACGCTGACCCGCCTGATCGCCGCCATCGGATTTCGCCTGGGTGAAAGCCTCGGCCTAGAAGCGGATGAGCTACAAAATCTCGAATGGGACGAGATCGCTAAACGCGTCGAAGATAAGACCCACGAGGTTCTCGACTCTCAGCAGGAACGACTGGTGGGCGCGGAAGGCCAAATCACCCGCGACCTAGATTCCGCCCTCGAACGCCAGGATGATACGCCGCTCGACGATCAGGCCAAACTTCGTCTGCTTGTTCTCATGGCACAGGGGGCGCGCACCTATTTCGATAGTAAGACCCATCGTCAAATGCGCCAGGTCTTCACCCGTCTGCATTATGTCTACTTGGGGAATGAGCTGCTGGCGAACGTTTCTGCGGATACTCTAACGGACGACATCTTGGAACACCTCGAACAGGCACAGGTTGCCCAGCGCCGTGCCTGGGGTGAAAGCGAATTGAGACGTTTGGGCGATTCCACAACAGAAGATGCCAAGACTTTAGGCCGCCGCGTCCAGACCGAGATCTACCGCCAGGTCCTGCTCGGGGCGATCACCGAGTTGTGGGTGGACTACCTGACGCGTGTCGAGGCGCTGCGCGTCTCCATCGGCCTGGAGGCGTATGCCCAGCGTGATCCGCTGGTACAATACAAAAGCCAGGCTTCTGAGATGTTCCAAAACCTGCTTGGCGAGATCCGCGCCGCGGTCATCGGCCGCATTTTCCTCTACCAGCCGCGTGCCTTTACTGCAGCGCAGCCAGAAATGGCCCCCGAACCGGCCCCGGCTGGTTCCCCGGCCGCTCCGGCGCAAACAGCCTCACGCAAAAAGAAGCGGCACCGGCATTAGCCCCCTGTGAAGAGCACGCCCGACTATTATCAGTCTTTACCGAAGATAGAGCTACATCGCCATTTGGAAGGTTCTCTGCGACTGGCGACCATGCTTGATATTGCCCGTGCGCATGACATCACGATCCCAATCAATATCACGCACCTCGGCCATCTCGTCCAAGTGCAAAACGGCGAACCTTCCACGTACCAAAATTTTCTAGCCAAGTTCACCACCCTACGCATGTTCTACCGTTCGCCAGAAGCCATTCATCGCGTGACCAGCGAGGCCATCGAGGATGCAGCCAAGGACAACGTTCGCTACCTGGAACTGCGTTTTACACCGGTAGCCCTCAGCCGCGCCGAGCGTTTCCCCCTGGATGAAATCATGGACTGGGTCTGCGAGAGCGCTCAACAGGCAGCCGGGAAATTTGGCGTAATGGTGCGCCTGCTGGCCAGCGTCAACCGCCACGAAGGCACGGATTTGGCAGAACAAGTGGCCTGGCTGGCCGCCGGACGCTTCGAGAAAGGACTGGTCGGCCTCGACTTGGCCGGAAACGAGGCGGAATTCCCCGTCCAACCCTTTACCGGCATCTTTCACGAGGCACGGCAGGCTGGTTTGCACATCACCGTCCACGCCGGAGAATGGGCCGGTGCAGCCAGCGTCCGCAGTGCGCTCGAGGACCTAAATGCTGAGCGCATAGGCCATGGCGTACATATCCTCGAAGATCAAGCGGTGGTGTCTCTGGCCCGCGAGCGCGGAACCACCTTCGAGGTCTGCGTAACAAGCAACTACCAGAGCGGCGTTATCTCCTCGCTGGAATCGCATCCAGCGTTGAAAATGCTGGAATCTGGCCTGAACGTAATACTGGCAACCGACGATCCCAGCATTTCTCAGATCACGCTGGGCGATGAGTATCGCCTAGCCTGTGAAAACCTGGGCATGACGCGCCAAACCTTGAAGGAGCGAATCCTTGCAGCAGCAGGCGCGGCTTTCCTGCCTGAGGCAGAGAAAAAAAGGTTGGTTGCCAATCTCAAAAAGGAATTGAAGTAGCAAACAAAAGCACACGCGAGACCTGAAGGTCTGCGAAGCCGCCGAAGAGGGAAGACCTTCAGGTTCCGTTTGCCATCAAAGGAGTTCTCATGCAAGAAAATATCTTTAGAGCACGTGCGACATTGAGAGTTGGGAAAAGAGAATATGTTTTCTACCGTCTCGCCGCGCTGGAAGAAAGTTATCATATCGAGCTAAAAAAACTGCCCTTCTCGATCCGCATTCTGCTCGAAGCGGCGCTACGCCAATACAACGGGAAGGAGATCACGCAAGATGATGTGGAACACATTGCCAGGTGGTCTCCCGCCCCCCCCACTCCCCCCCCATTTTCTCCGAAAATGGGGGGGGCGGGGGGGGGCCGCCCTGGAATCCCTTTCCTGCCTGCGCGCGTCATTATGCAAGATTTTACC
>CAYZIQ010000121.1:0-8751 GCA_964478375.1 uncultured Chloroflexus sp.
GCCGCCGGATAAAATGACAATCAACCGTTTTCGTCCCATTATTCCTGGTGCTACTTACTTCATAACCAGCGTTGTTCATGAGCGGCAACGTATATTGGTCAATCCAGCGTTTGCTCAAATCGTTGTTGACCAATTGAAATACTACGAAGCCGAATATCAATTTGACTTACCTGCCTATGCTGTCATGCCTGACCACTACCATGCTGTTATTTCGGTGAGTGAAAAGAAAACAATATCTCAGATTCTCCATGCGGTCAATTCGTATACAGCGACTTTGATCAATCAACACCTTGGCTATACAATTAAAGCCAAAATCTGGCAAGGGAAAGCATGGGATGTGGTTGCTCGTGACGATGGCGCTTACTGGCGGATGATTGCATATACTTTGCTCAATCCCTGGCGCGAAGGGTTGGTTGAGAAGCCATTGCAGCCATATCCTTTCTCAAACATCACCGAGTGGCGCGAAAGGGATGGTGATGAATTCCTGCTTGATCTGTTTGCACAAATTCGGGATTGGCGAGAATTCGGTGAATGAAACGGGACGGGCATGGGGGCCCATCCCACAGACTATGGAACTCTTAATTTCCCCAGCACCCCTGCAAAATCTTCGGGATAAGGTGCGGTGAACAAAAAAGGCTTTCCCTCCAATTCGAATGCCAACGAATAGGCGTGCAGCGCAGGGCGCTGCATGTAGGGTGAGATAGTATCTCGCTCTACAGGCGGCGCGCCGTAGAGCGCATCGGCAATGATTGGGAAGCCCAATGCGGCGAGATGGGCGCGGACTTGGTGCGTCCGACCGGTGGCCGGGACGGCTGCGAGCAGCGCGTAGCCCTCGAAGCGCTCCAGCACGCGGAAGGCTGTCTCGGAGGGCTTTCCCCGGCGGTAGTCCACCACCGTGCGATGGCTGCGCCCCACATTGGTGTGTAAGGGATGCCTGGCGGTGCGTTCGTCCCACTTTGGCGCGCCGCAGACGATGGCATGATAGGTTTTGTGAACGGCATGAGACTCGAAGAACAGGCTCAGGGTCCGGTGCGCCTCGGCTGTGCGGGCAAAGACGATGACCCCGCTGGTGGCCTTGTCCAGCCGGTGGACAATCCACAGCCGGCCAAATTCTGCTTCGAGCAGGTGGCGCAGGTTCGGCGCGGATTTATCCCAGCCTTCTGGGATGGTTGCGATGCCGGCTGGTTTGTTGACAACCAGGAGGTTTTCGTCCGAATAGATGAGTGAAAGTGTCATAAAGAAATAAAGGCTGAGCGGTTGCCCCCCGTTCATCCCTGGTTATCTCTTTGCTGGTATCTTCGACATTGCATATTCTGCCAGCGCGGTGATCGTCAGCGACGGATTGACGCCAGGGTTGCCAGGCATGATCGAGCCATCCACCACGTACAGGCCAGGGTAGTTGTGCACCTGGAAGTTTTCGTCCACCACGCCTTCGGAGGCATCCTTGCCAATCGGGCAGCCGCCCAGGATGTGCGCCGTGGTCGGCAGGTTGAGCAGATTCTCGCCCAGCGAACCCATGGGGACGCCATTCGTTTTCTTCGCGAACGTGCGCGTGATGTCGTGACCCACGTCCACGCGGGCGCTCAGCTTGTGCTCGCGATCCGGTTCGGCCACCAGGCCGCGGCGGAACAGCGTGAACGGGCTGCGCCCGATGTGCATGCGCAGGCGATTATCCACGTTCTGCATGATGAGCAAGATGGTCCCGTTATGCGCCCAGCCAGGCAGGAACATGGCCTTCAGGTAATCCATTGGATGGCAGATGATCCACCAAAGCGATTTGGCCATCCGCAATGGCACGGAATCGCCTTGCGAAATGAGCGGCGCGGAAATGAAGCGCATCAGCGACGAGCCATCCGGGTAACGCACCGGTTCGATGCGCGTCACCTCGTCGGCGTTGAAGATCGAGGTGATCGAGATGCCTTGCGAATAGTTGATGTCGCTTTTGCGGGCGATACTCCCCAACAGGGCCTCGCTATTGGTGCGGACGCGCTCGCCCAGACGAAGGGAGAGTTCGGGCAGAGAGTGGTGGACGTCACGGCATTTCAGGAGAAGCTTCAGTGTCCCCAGTACACCCGCGGCGAAGATCACGTTGCGTGCCCGGACGGACGAGTGACGGGTGACGAGTGACGTGGAGCGGCGGTAGATCACTTCGTAGCGCGCACCTTCAGCATGTTCCATTAGTGATTGTACGTGCTGAACTTCGCATTCGGGGTATATTTCCGCGCCGTTCTTCTCCGCGAAATAAAGATAGTTCTTGGGCAGGGTATTCTTGGCGTTGTAGCGGCAGCCGACCATGCAACCGCCGCAGAAGTTGCAGCCGATGCGCGCCGGGCCTTCTCCGCCGAAGTACGGGTCAGGGACGGTCTCACCCTCCGCCCCGAAAAAGACGCCTACCTCTGTAGCGCGGAAGGTGGCCTGCGTACCGCGCTCGGTGGCGATTTCGCGCAGCACCTCGTCCGCCTTCCACAGGCGCGGATTGGTGGTCGCGCCGAGCATTCTACGCGCGGTAGCGTAAAGGGGTGTGAGCGCCGTGCTCCAGTTCAGCGGTTCGTTCCAGGCTGGGGTGGCGAAAGTCTCGTCGTTGGGGATCTCGAGCACGTTGGCATAACCCAGGCTGCCCCCACCGACGCCTGTACCGTGCAAGACCATCACACCTTTGAGCAGGCTGATCTGCAGGACGCCGAAAGCACGCGCCGCGGGCATCCACAGATATTTCCAGAAGGCCCAGTTGGATTTGGCAAATTCCTTATCCTCGAAGCGCTTTCCTTTTTCAAGCACCAGGACCGAGTAACCCTTTTCGGTCAGCCGCATGGCCGAGACGCTCCCGCCGAAGCCGGAGCCGATGATGACGAAATCGTAAACCTGGGATTTGTTGGAGTTGTCCATGGTGTCTCCTGGAAGATCGGTTATCGGTGTTCAGTGATCAGTGGCGTGCTTGCAAGCACCGAAGGTCAGCACGGAACCGAATGTTTTAGGCTGGAAATCCACGAAACCGGATTCCACAAGCAGGCGTTCCATTTCGGGGAGTGAGAAGAGATGAAAGCCGCGCGCCTGGACTCGCTTTCGCGCCCAGGCGTGTTTGAACAAGCCTTTGTCCCCGGGCGTGAACGTCATCACAGCCAATGGAGCGGCGGTTTTCAGGACACGATTGATTTCCCTGAGCGCCTGCACAGGGTTGGGGAAGAGATGGAGCGAGCCGGAGCAGATCGCTGCATCGAATAACTGATCGGCGAAGGGCAGTGATTCGACGCGGTTGCGCGAGAAATGAATATTGGCGATCTTCTCCTGCGCTGCGTAAACCACCCCCTGGTGCAACATCCCCAGCGAGATGTCAATGCCGTAGATGATATTGTTCTCCGAAGCGACGCGTCGGCCATACGTGCCAGGCCCGCAGGCTACATCCAGAATCAATCCTTGCACAGGTTCCACGATTTCGCGGAGGATGTCAACCAGTTTCGCAAGCGTTGTGCAATGCCACCCTCCGTAAACGTTCAACACTAGTGGATACCACCATTTCGACTCGTAGAAGCGCGCCATCCGATCAATCCGTCCCACACTGCGCAGAACGGGGTCGCTGCTTCGCTCTGGATCGTCCACAAGGAAATCGGGTATGCCATCCACAATGGGATTGGCGTGCTGACAAACCGGGCAGACCAAGGCAGTACCTCTGGAATCCAACTTGCTTTTGCACTGTGGGCAAACGTAAACGTCCAAACCTTCGGCTGGCATCATTACTTGCCTCATGTTTGTAATTTTCTTGTAGTTGCAAAATGCTTTATTGAACGCAGAAGTTCATTCCGATAAGGACTGCGACATATCAATCATTTCCACATGCTGCTCCCAACCTAGTTTCCGCCAAAATGCAATTCCGGCTTTGTTGTCTCCCAAAACATGGAGATGGCAGCGGTGGATGCCAATACTCAACAGGGCGTACATGCAGCGGCCGACCAGCGACCGCCCGATCCCTTTCCTGCGATGTGACTTGCGCACCGCCAGGTTATGGATGTAGCCGTGACGCCCGTCGTGGCCGCACAGCGCCGCACCAACGATCTTGCCATTGTCTACGGCAACAAAACTCAGCCTGGGATTGCGTTCGAGGAACTGGAGGATGCTTTTGCGCGAGGAATCTTCTCTCTTGAGCGCCAATCCTTCACTTTCCTGCCATAGTGCGTAAACTTCCTCGTAATCGTCAATGCTCATTTCGCGCAATTCGACTTTCATAGTGCCTCCTTGTCGGTAATTCGGTTATTTTAGCATACCTGTAGCATGGGGGTGCTTTTTCTGCCGTGAATTCTTCGACTTTGTTCAGTATAGATGCTCGCGGCGAAGCCTCGGCAGCCCCCCACAGAGATGCTTGGCGAGGAGAGCCGCCGAGAGCCAGTTGTCCAGACGGTTTCTAAACGTAGGCTTTAATGAAAACAGCGATTCGATCAATAGCTTCCTGCGCCTCCGGGATGAGCGGCGCAAAGACTGGGAAGACGTGCCACATTCCGTTCCAGATTTCGAGGGAGACTTCTACGCCCGCGGCCTGCATCTTTTCTTTCAGGCGGGTGGAATCGCTCAACAGGATCTCGTCATTGCCGACGTGGATGGAGGTAGGCGGCAGGCCGCGCAAGTTGGCAAACAGCGGGGATATCAGCGGGTGGGCAGGGTCGTTTTCTGCGGCGTAACATTTTACGAGCGCGTCTCCATGCGGACTGAGTAGCGGATCTGCATCTGCACGCGTGCGTAGGGACTCGCCGGAGAAGGTCAGATCTGCCCAGGGTGAGATGCAGACCAGCGCGGCAGGCAGGGGATCGCCCGCATCGCGCAGGCTGACTGCGGTCGCGAGAGTCAGTCCGCCGCCGGCCGAATCGCCGCCGATGACGGTCCTCGAGGCCGAGAATCCCTCCTTTAGCAGCCAGCGATAGGCGGTCAGGGCGTCATCCAGAGCGGCCGGGAAGGGGTGCTCCGGCGCCAGACGGTAATCGAGCAGGAGTAGGCGAGCCGCGCTGGCTCTGGCTAGACGAGCGGCCAGTCCGCGATGGGTGTCTGGTGAGCAGAGCACATATCCGCCGCCGTGTAGGTAGAGGATGACGCGTCCGGAATCCGCCCCAAGCGGTTCGACCCATTCCGCCGGGACGCCCCCGGCTGTCACGGCGCGAACCGAAACACTTGGGGGGAGACGGATATTTCGGCGAGTGAATGCGTTGATCTTTATGCGCTGTTCCTGGAAAGACGCTCCAGTGAAGAGGCGTCCTTTGAAGCGTTTCAGGTAGAGGCGAAGGAGCCGGCTGCGAAGGCTAGGCATGATTTAGAGGACGTTTGGTGGTGTGCGGACGGCTCCGCACCCTTCGGGTATGCTTCGCGACCGTCTGCGCACCACCAAACTATTAAGATTTGTGCGCCGCGGCGATGGCGGCCTTGATCTGATTGACGTGTGAGAGTGCGTGTGATTGGATCTCGAGCATCTGCCAGCCAGCCTGGAAGTAACTACATTTCCGGGTGGGGAACTCCGGCGGCAGGGCTGCCACGAAGGCGACTATCTCATCGGCCAGACGCTTCAATTCATCCAACATACCTTGCACGCTCTTGTACGCTATCACGGTAGCGTTGATGTGAGCCAGGAGGTTGCCGCCCCAGTCGTCGGCGAGACGCTCGTAACCGCCGACCACATCGTCCAGGTTGGCGATCCAGTTGCGCTCGGTCTGGATGAGATGGGCCAGGGTTTGCTTGGCGCTCCATTCGCCGGCAGCCGGCTCATGGTCCGCCTCGGCTTCGCTCACACCCTGGAAGCACTGCCCCAGCGCAGCCAGCGACTCGTCGTATTTTGCGCGCACCCGTTTTGCCAGTTCCGCCGGTTCCCAGGGAACATCCGGCACCGGGCGTTTGGTCAGTTCCATGGTGATTGTCTTCTTCTCCGGCCCGCGATAGAAGACCACTTCGACCTTGTCGCCGCCTTTCTTGCCCTGCAGGGCCGTGACCAGGCTGCCGAAATCGTTGGTGATGGCCTTGCCGTTGAATTGCACCAGCACATCATCCTTGCGCAGGCCGGCCTTATACGCGCCCATCGTTTCGAGCGGGCCATCAATGCGCATTCCCTGTGTCACCGGCACGCCCAAGGCCTTGGCGATCTCGGGGCTGAAATCGCTGATGTTGATGCCCAGCATCGGACGGTCGAAGGTGCGCCGGTCGAGGCCGGTTTCGAGGACGGAGGCCAGGTTGTGGAGCGTGGAATCCCATTCTGCTTTGAAACTTTTGGCGCGCTCCTCCCATTTTTTGCCAGCTGGGACGGTGTGGGTCAGCGTGACCAGCGTGCCGCCGTCCTTTTCCTCGAGGCTGACAGCGACCTCGGTCGCAGCCGGGTCGCCGCACCCGAACCATTTGAAGACAGCCGACTTGTTCTCTTCCAGCGAGACGTACTCACCGGCAGAGTAGAAGTCGCCGTGCCACCACAGGTACATGCGCCCGCCAGGGCGCGCCGCGACGGTGGCATAGTCGCACGGCCACTCGTGCAGGGCGATGGCGTGGGTGAAGGCGTAATAGACCTGCGCAGGCGTGGCCTTGATAAATTGTTTGCTTGAAACGGTTGTGGACATGGTCTTCTCTCCTCTATGGATTGGTGGATATTATCTCAAAAAACTGGGGAGTGGGTGTGGTGGGCGGCGAAGCCGCCCAACTGAACCCTTTGCGCCTTTATAAGCCGACAGCTCATTCTTGAATTTCTCGATCCCCGTCGAAGTAGGATAAAACCCGATATGCTTTTTGAAAGCAGCAAAATGGACCAGATTGCCGTTCAGGGTGAAGGTCGGTATTTGGTAGCTGATCGTTTCTTCCGCGCCTGGCGCCGCTTCCCTGATCGTCGCTCTCATCTTTTCCAAAAGCGCTCGGACATCCGGTGGGAAGCCAGCGATATATTCATCTATGCTCTTGGGGTTATCTTTCATATCGTTCCTCTCATCGGTTTCTGAGAAACGCCAACTCTTCGATTTTGCACAGGTTATCTCACATGGTGAATAGTGGTAGATTGTTCATTGCATGAATTAGATAAGATGGGAGCAAACTTCTTGTCTTTGCGAAAATCACCCCAAGCGACATCCCAATAGCGGTTATAAACACTAACTGGAATAAGTTCTCGATAGCTAATACTTTTCCTGTCACCAAGTAATCATGGTAGTAATGATAGAACCCAAAAAATAATCCCGACAATACCCAAGACCAGACTGTGCCCAGTGCAGACTCCAGGCGTGTTTGAATCTGCCCCCGGAAGATCACCTCTTCCAAAAAAGCAAAAATGATAGAGTTGGAAATGAAGCGTTTCCAAGTGAAAGTAAATTCTGCACCAGTCGCAAGGGGAATAATAAGCTTGGAGATAATGTACAAGCCGACCAGTCCAGCTACCAATCTCATTACTCTTTTGTTCATTGGCATCCGAAAACCGATGACAGATAGGCTACGCTTTCGCACGACGAGTTCTATGATCAGCGGAGAGAGAATGCCAAAAACAAGGTAAGCACTCAACCAACCGGAATACCAGAACAGGTTGAACTTGATAAATGGGACAAGGAGTAGACAAGCCACAAGGATTCCTGTCTCACTGTATTCCCGGATCGGTTTCCCTGGTGAAGATAGCCGAGCAGGGTAGTCTCCTCGATGTATCAGAAGGATGAATACAACGAACACAACGGTTGAAGCTATTGATGTGACCATTTTGTTTTTCCTATGGCGGCAAACGGCCTCAAGGTGAGCCGCCCGCCGGGCCGGGCGGCGCTAGCCCTATTCTACGCCCGTTAGCAGGCATTCCGAGTGTCCATTTGCCGCAGCCAGGCGGGTCGGCTCCACCAAGTTGTTGGGCCGCCGCAGGACCAGGTGTCGGTGGCCTGCAGCAGCTAGGGTGGGGTTGGGGTGGCGTCGAAGACGGACCGTATCCCAGCCAATGCCTCTTCTCTGGCTGCGACAAGATCACCTGTGTCAATTCCATAGGTCGACGTCATCACGGCTTCGATCTGGGCGACCGTTTCCTGGATTCTTGGCAGACCGGGGCGGAGACCCTCAAGCACTCGGGATGGGTCAGCGGAACCTTCTTTCCAGTTGTGTAGGAGGTCGCGAGTGGTGATGTGCACTTCGAGGGCAGCTTCCCAGAGGCCGGCTAGGTCATCCGGTGGAGAGATGAAAGGGGCGATGAAGTCGGCGGACATAACCAGACCGTCGAGGACGTCGAGGGAGGCTGGAATGTCCGTTGCAGGCATCTCGCCTGACTGGGCGTGCTCAGCAAACTGGGCCAAGGTTTCGGCGTTGAACTGCATGAGGACGATAGCCTCATGCAACTGAAAGAGGGCGTCAATGATCTCCTGAGGCACTGGGGTGGGAGTGGCAGTAGGTGTAGGGCTGGCTGTGACTGCAACGGGCGTTGACTTGGATGCAGTAGGTTGAGGGAGAGATGTCGTCGTCGGTTGGAGAGTTGTAGTACTGAGGCAGGCCGCCATGGTAGCGCTGGCCAAGGAGGCGACAAGGAGGGGGCGAAGAAGGGAGGGCTTCATACTGAGATGCGGAGAGCGTTGCTCGGCAGCCCAACGGTATGGCTTAGGCGCACGCGTGCGTAGCGAAGCGTGTCGGCTGCAAGCCCGGGTTGGGCGGCTGTTATGTGCGAACCGCCTATTCTTCGAATAGCCCAGTGCCATTTTCCACTAATTCCTTGAATCGCTGAACGAACCTAGCGGCGGGTGCGCCATCGATAATATCGTGGTCGAAGGTGAGCGTTAGGCAAAGATG
>CAYZIQ010000122.1:0-1319 GCA_964478375.1 uncultured Chloroflexus sp.
GTGACCATGCTTGGCACCTGGCAAGCTGGCCTGGAGGCGCTCCGTGAGGAGGGGGCGCGCTTGGTCGGTCTGGATGGGGTGGAATATGCATACCCTGTCCGTGCTACGGATGATCCTGCTGAATGTCGTGGGGCGCGCCTTGCGCTGGTGCTCGTCAAAGGTTGGCAAACGGAACGCGCTGCTAGGCAGCTTTCCGCTTGTCTGGATGAGGACGGCTTGGCGCTGACCCTGCAGAATGGTCTGGGAAACCGCGAGATTCTCGTTGGAAACCTTGGCTCGCGGCGCGTTTCCCTGGGTGTGACCACTACCGGCGCGACATTGCTCGGCCCCGGTCTTGTCCGCTTGGGTGGTGAGGGGGCGATTTCGTTGGAAGAGCACCTACGTCTCGAGCCGGTAGAGGCGATGCTGCGCTCGGCTGGCTTTACGGTCAATGTGGTTGAAGACGTTCGTTCGCTCGTGTGGGGGAAGTTGGTTGTTAATGCAGCCATCAATCCCCTGACCGCTTTGTTGCGCGTGCCAAATGGTGAACTGCTCCAACGACCGACAGCGCTTTCCCTGATGGACAAGCTGGCAAGCGAGGCGGCTGAGGTGGCGCGAGCGCTGGGGGTGGATCTGCCATTTGAGAGTCCGGGAAGCGCTGCTGAAGAAGTGGCGAGGCAGACGGCAGCTAATCGTTCGTCCATGCTCCAGGATGTGCTGCGCGGCGCGCCGACCGAGATTGACGCTATCTGCGGGGCAATCGTTCGCGCCGGGGAAGCGGCGAGTGTGCCTACGCCGGTCAACCGTGTGATGTGGGAACTGGTGAAGGCGCTCCACGATCCCCTTTCGGCAGGGCTTCGCCCGCCGTGAGCCGATGAGCATGGGATAAGATTTGACTTTCTTCCCTTGATTTGTCAGGCATGGTAAGATAGGAATAATTCGCTTCTGGAGGTAAAGGATGCGCAAGTGGTTATGCTTCTTGGCTTTGGTAGCCTACCTCGCTACCACGTTGGTGGCTGTACTTTTCTTGCCAGTTGGGGCGCGGGCGCAGGGAGAAGTCAGATTCAGCTCGGCAGAAGTAGATCTCTGGCCTGAGTTCGACCGTCCGGCCGTGCTGGTTATCGAGCGTCTTATGCTTGCGCCAGACACTGCTCTACCCGTTGAGCTAGCCGTACGCGTTCCCGCTCAGGCGACCGTCAACGCAGTGGCAAGATTGGAGGTAGGCGGCACGTTGGTCAATATTGATTATGAGCGACAGATACAGGGGGATTGGGCGGTAATTTCACTTTCTGCTACGAGTCGGGATGTCCAGATCGAATACTACGACGCGCTGACAAAGC
>CAYZIQ010000122.1:1419-5050 GCA_964478375.1 uncultured Chloroflexus sp.
TGGGGACCGTCCTCCTTCTCGTTGGTCTGATGGTCGGTTTATTTTACTGGCATGGCCGCTGGCGGGATTCTGGTGGGGCGTCGCGGCAGCGCCATGCTGCGCGCCGCGAAAAGCCAGGAGAGCTAGCCGCAGTGATCTATTGCCATCAATGCGGTCGGCGTGCCCAGCCGGGCGACCTTTTCTGCCGTGCTTGCGGCACGCGCTTGCGTCGTGAGGCGCAATAATCCCCAGATGGGCGAGGCCTCTCGGTGAGTATTCCCCCGATCATCCTGATCTATTTTCTTTACGGCCTGGCTTTTTTCAGCATGGGCCTGCTGGTGATGGTCGAAGGCGGGCGTTCTTCGGATGCCCGCCTTCGCCGTGCCCTGCGCCCGCTGGCAGCTTTTGGCTTGGTTCATGCGGCCAACGAATGGCTGGAAATGTACGAGGGGGTCGCAGCATTGGTCGGCCAGCCGATACCCAACTGGCTGTTTGGACTGCGTTTAGCGATGCTGGCTTTTTCATTCGTTTCGCTGGCCGCCTTCGGCAGTTACCTGCTTGCCACTTCCCCGGCTGCCTCGCGTCTTATTCTGGTTGTTCCCCTTGGACTGGAAACCGTGTGGGTGTTCGGCCTCTTTGTATTAAGGGGAAAATATCCGGCTCCCCTCATCTGGAACATCGCGGATGTCTGGACGCGGTATTCACTCGCTATCCCGGCTGCGCTGTTGGCTGCCATCGGGCTGGTCGTTCAACAGCGCGTCTTCCGCCAGGCCGGGCTGATCTCCTTTGGTCGGGACGCGCTGTGGGCTGCGGTGGCGTTTGGTTGGTATGGGCTGGTGGGCCAGTTATTTGTCCAAATGACGGACTTGCCGCCTTCGAATGTCATAAATCAAGCCCTATTCGAAAGTCTTTTCGGCTTTCCCGTGCAGTTATTCCGCGCCGCGGTGGCGATGCTGGCTTCCTTCTTCGTGATCCGTTTTCTGCGTGCTTTCCAGGTGGAGATCGAACGCCAGATTGCCAGCTTGCAGGAGGCGCGCCTGAGAGAAGCCGAGCAGCGCGAGGCCATGCGCGGCGAGCTTTTCAAGCGTGTTGTGGCTGCCCAAGAGAGCGAGCGTCAGCGAATTGCCCGCGAGTTGCACGACGAGACCGGCCAGGCTCTGACGGCCATTGGCATGGGTTTGCGCGGCCTGACGACGAGAGTAGAGAATGGCGATAGGGGTCGCGCCAACCAGACCTTGAGACAATTGCAGGAACTGGCCGCCCATTCTCTCAACGAGCTGCAGCGGCTGATTGGCGATCTGCGCCCGTCCCATCTGGATGATTTAGGCCTTCCAGCGGCTTTGCGCTGGTATGCTCACGATGTGCAGGAACGTGCTCAGTTGCACGTCCGCGTAGGGATTAATGGGGAGGAGCGGCCTGTCTCTTCGGCGGTGAAAACTGCTTTGTTTCGCATTGCCCAGGAGGCACTAACCAATGTGGTCAAGCACGCCAACGCCAGGAACGCCAGTATCAACCTGACCTACAGCCCCAACGCGGTTCAGGTGCAGGTGACGGACGACGGTCGCGGTTTCGATACCCGCTCGATGAATTCCTCCGGACGACCTTCCTGGGGTTTGACGGGTATGCAAGAGCGCGCCACCCTGTTAGGTGGCAAATTCGCCTTAAGTTCGCGTGTAGGGGAGGGGACCAAAGTCGAGGTGTCCATCCCTTATCAAGAGGATAAAGAGGTGTCCGATGAAAATACGGCTCCTGTTGGTGGATGACCATCAAGTCGTCCGTTCGGGTCTGCGCATGTTGCTTGGCGGTGAAGGCGACGTGGAAATCGTCGGCGAGGCCGGTACGGCCAAGGAGGCGCTTGAGGCAGTACCAAAGTTGAAGCCAAACATTGTTCTGATGGATATCGGCCTTCCGGATATGTCGGGCATCGAGGCGACGAGCGAGATCAAGCGTCTTTATCCAGAGGTCGCGGTCGTGGCGCTGACCATCCACGAGGACGAAGAATATTTCTTCAAAATGCTCGAGGCCGGGGCGAATGGATACGTGCCCAAGCGCGCCGCGCCGGAGGAACTGTTGACGGCCATCCGGGCGGCGGCGGCTGGTGAGGTTTACCTGTATCCATCCCTGGCGAAGCTGCTTGTCAAGGACTTCCTGGCTCAGGAACGGGCCAGCGGCAATGCAGCCGGCCTCGATGGCCTGACTGATCGTGAGCAGGAGGTGTTGAAATATCTGGCTGACGGAGCGAACAACGATGAAATTGCCGAAGTGCTGGTCATCAGCCCAAAGACAGTGGCCCGCCATCGTGAGAATATCATGAGCAAACTCAATCTGCATTCCCGAGCGGACCTGGTGCGTTACGCCATCCGTAAAGGGATTATTAAGCCTTGAGGCTATTTCTTTGCCACAGATTGGTAACCTCTCGATAAATCGGGGAGCGGGACACCCCCATCCTCAGCCGAGATCTCTCCTGTCCTTTTTTGTGGTTGAGCCGTTATTATGGCCGCGGAAGAATGCAAAAGGGTGGTAGTCTATAAGATTGGAGACTACATCCCTCCAGCCTGCCGAGCAATAAATCGAGCAATTTGTTCGTTGTATGCCTCGAAATCTCCCAGATTCTCGCGGGCATAACGTAAGACGCGTTGAGGATCAGCATTCCAGTAACGGTGGACAAGGATGTTACGGAAACGCGCCATACCGATGAGATTGCCCGTCAGCGCATCGTCCAGAATCCCCAACGCTTTCAATCCCTCGAAGCATTCACTATAACTGGCAGGGGCTTTTTGCGCCAGGCGAGCCAGCAAGTGGTTGCAGATTACTGCCACCGCCTCGATGCACACGAGCAGCAAATGGCTGACCGTGTGGAGATTACGTTCATCGGCAAAAAATTTCTCGTCGGGAAGCGCGGCGTAAGCTCTGATTTTCTCTACGCTCTCCCGGATCTCGCCCATCCGGGCGCGAAGCAGCTCAATATTTACTTTCTGTCTCATGACACCAATGACTCCAGGTATGCAGGCAGATGATGAGAGAAATCCATGTAGTCTAACGAGGACCGTTCGATATAATCTGTCAAAAAATCATCATCCCGCGCCAGCAAAATCACGCCGCTTTGCAGCACTGGATGCTGAAAAGACAGAGGCGCTCCGTTGAGAACCTGCACATCTACCGGCAGGTGAAGTTCGCGGGTCAATTCGACGCTGAGGTGCATTGCGTAATCGAAGCTATCTCCAACAGGCGCGTCCAGATAAACGGCCACGTCAATGTCATTGAACGGCGCTTCGTCCACAAAGGTGCCGTGCAAGTACGCAAAATTGACTTCTTGCCGGGCGCTCAAAATCTGCCGCAGACGCTGAACGATGTCTGCTTTCTCGCGCTTCAAACGTTGAATTGCCATAGGGGGGCTATCTTACCTCCTGCAATCATTATACTCCATCCCTAACTCGGACGAGCCGAGGCCAAGCAGGAATTGGCTACTGGGTTATTTGACTCAATCATGACCCAACCCTTCTTCCCCAGCATGGGGTGGTAGGAGTAGATCGCCTCTAAATCAGAGGACAAAGTGGGGTGGCAATCCCACCGAAAAGATTGGCAGCGCGCCGAATTTACTTCGCGCTTCAAGATGGCTAAACTGAAAATGACCGAATTGAACGACTCTCGA
>CAYZIQ010000122.1:5150-8685 GCA_964478375.1 uncultured Chloroflexus sp.
AAAGGAGGTTGCCATGACAAGCACATTGATTGTGATCGCTCTGCTGGCCTTGCGAGTGGGAGTACCTCTGGCAGTTCTGTTGGCAATTGGCGAAGCAGTTCGACGCCATGAAGAGAGGTCAGTCAATCTGCGGGGCGCCTGATGAATGGTTTGAACACTTTTCTTACGGTTGCTCTCGGCCTGATCTTGCGGATCGGTATCCCGGTCGCCTTGACTGCCGGGATCATCTATCTGCTTCGCCGCCTCGACCAACGTTGGCAGAAAGAAGCTCTGTCCTTGCCAGTGGTTGCCCCAACTGGTAAGCCCTGTTGGGAGGTAAAGGAATGCCCCGAGGCGAAGCATAAGGCCTGCCTTGCGGCAGCCCAGCCTGAGGTCCCGTGCTGGCAAGTTTTCCGGTCGAAAAATGGCATCTTACGCGAGGATTGCCTGAGCTGTGAGGTATTCCGCCAGGCATCCGTGCCGATGCCCGTCTAACTTCAAAAGAGGAGATGCACTCATGTCAAAACTCGAACGTCTGATCATCGCCATTTTATTTGCGCTGCTGGCGGCCGGCATTACGTTGGTGGTGGCCCAGGCCCAGACACCACAACCGTCGCAGCCTACCAACAACATCACCGGAGATAACTGCGTTTCCTGCCACAAGGATATTTACGATACGTGGCAGAGTGGTGCCCATGGGCAGTCCCTGACCGATCCTATTTTTGCTGAATCTTGGAATGCCCAGGGCAAGCCAGGCGCCTGCCTCGTGTGCCACGCGACAGGTTATGATCCCGCGACCGGTAAAACGGAAGCTGACGGGGTAGTTTGCATTGCCTGCCACAGTCCAATCCCGCCCAATCACCCCACCGATAACATGCCAATAGACGCCTCTCCCGACCTTTGCGGCCGATGCCACAGTGACCCTCGCTTTGCCACTGAAAACTGGAAGCTGAGCGCACATTACCAGCGCAACATGACATGCTCAGTGTGCCACGATCCGCATAGTGCTGGGATGAAATCTGTTGCCGGCATTCTTAACACAAGCGGAGATGCTTCAGACTTATGCGCGAACTGCCACAAAGATGCGATGCAGAACTTCCCGACCTCCAAACACGCTGAAGCAGGTGTAACCTGCGTCAACTGTCACCTCGGTTTCAATGTTGGGACCGCGGACGCCACAGACTTCGTTTCTGCTCACAAGGCTCCTGACCACAGTTTTATACCTACATTGGCCACCTGTAACAGATGCCATGTCAACCAGATGCACGCGCCGGGCGAATCGGTTGCCGCGGCTGCAATCGCCATCGAAGAGAGCGGCGGGACGCCTACGCCTTTCCCCACGCCTGTAGCCACACCTATCCCGCTCGTTACCAATCAGCCGGTTCCGGTCAGTCCGCTTGGCTTTGCCGGGCTGGCGGGATTGCTCGGCCTCGTGGGCGGGATGGTTCTCTCTCCGTGGTTGGAGAGACTGTACCGTCATTTGAACAAGGAAGGGAGGGAAGAAAAATGAGCATGCCTAAGATGAACCGGCGTGACTTTCTCAAAATAGCTGCCGTTAGCGTCACGGCACTGACCGGGGTGCAGGTGATTCGCCGTGTGGAAGCCTCTGAGCCAACTCCTTCCGGCGGCCGGCAATGGGCGATGGTCATTGACCAATCCCTTTGCAATGGCTGTGGGTATTGTGTCATGGCTTGCCGGGCTCACAACGATGTCTCGCCCGAAATCGCCTGGAATCCTGTCCTCGAGGCGGGTCAGGTGGGAGACAAGGAAGTTTACCTGCCGCGGCCTTGTATGCAATGCAGTGAGGCACCCTGTGTGGATGTCTGCCCGGTCAAGGCCAGCTATTACCGTCCCGATGGCATTGTGATGATAGACTATGATCGCTGCATTGGTTGCCGTTACTGTGAGGTAGCCTGTCCCTACGGCGCGCGCTCTTTCAATTGGAGAGCCTTTACTGGTCCTAACCCGGCCGTGCCAGAATGGGGGCAGCCTGAGGTGTCGCGGCGTCCGCGGGGTGTGGTCGAGAAGTGCGCTTTCTGTTACCAACGCATTGATCGCGGCCTGGCCTTGGGCATGATCCCCGGTGTGGACCCGGATGCCACCCCGGCCTGTGTGGTGGTTTGCCCGGTCGGGGCGCGCTTCTTTGGCGATCTGAGCGACCTGCAGTCCAATGTCAGCAAATTGCTCAAAGCGCGCCCCTCGTATCGTTTGCGCGCCGATCTTGGAACCGGGCCGCGGGTATATTATCTGCCGGCGACCGAGGAGAGGGCATAACCATGAAACTTCATCTGAAACTATCTCCCTGGTTGTCCTGGTTAATTGGCCTGGGCGCGGTGGTCGCAACGGGCGTCGGTGCGGGCATGCTCGTCTTCTGGAAGGGCCTGTCAGTCACCCACCTGACCGACTTGGTTCCCTGGGGGCTGTGGATCACAATTGATCTGTCTTCGATTGCCGTAAGCGCTGGAGCCTTCTCTCTATGCGCTGCGGTTTACTTGCTGGGGTTGAAGTGCTTCCAGCCGGTGGCGCGCACAGCCACATTCATCGGCCTGATCGGCTACACTATGGCCTTGCTGACCCTCTTGATGGACATTGGCCGCCCCGACCGCTTCTGGCATGCGGTCGTCTACTGGAACAAACATTCCCTGCTCTGGGAAGTGACCATGTGCGTCACGCTGTACCTGGCGGTGCTGGTACTGGAAAGCATGCCGATCTTTGCCCAGTTCGAGTGGTTGAAGGTGCGCTGGCCGAAACTAGCTGGGAGGATGTCGCGCGTGCATCATTACGCACCCTATCTGGCGGTGGTTGGCCTGGGACTTTCGATGTTGCACCAGTCTTCGCTAGGGGCAGTGTACGGGGTGCTCAAAGCCCGTCCATTCTGGTACAGGCCGGATGTCTCGGTTTTGTTCATCATCTCAGCCGTGGCGGGCGGCATGTCGTTGACTGTATTTGCCTCCATGCTCGCGGCGCGGCTGACCCGGCGCGCCAGCGTGGACGATAGCTTGCTGGAACGCGTGGCTTATTTCATTGGCTGGACGTTGGTCCTCTACCTGTATTTCCGTTTCTGGGATGCCCTCTCGATGACCTATACCTACCAGCCGGGCCGGACCGAGGGCTTGCATCTGTTGACTGAAGGGCCACTGTCTTTCAACTTCTGGGTTGGCGAGATGCTGCTGGGCATCATCGTACCGATGGTGCTGCTGCTCTACCGTCCTACGCGGACAAGTCAACTGTGGCGCATGATCGCCTTGATTCTGGTGGTGGGTGGCGTGGTGGCTTATCGTTGGGATACCAATATTTCTGGCCTGATGATCGTCCTCTCGTATCTGCCTGGGGAGCCAATCGTCGAATATACACACTATTTTCCTTCGTTGATCGAGATTCTCAGCGGTGCAGGTGTGGTAGCCTATGGCCTGCTGGCTTTCTCGCTGGGGGTGCGCTATTTGAAAGTGGTGGATCACAGCCTAACGGTCAAGGAATACGAGGACCGGAAAGTTGAAGCAAAGAAGCCTGCTCCCGCATAGTCCGTCATAAACGTTCATTTGAAACGAATGGCTCC
>CAYZIQ010000123.1:0-8635 GCA_964478375.1 uncultured Chloroflexus sp.
GGAGCGGAGGGGCAGGAGGGGCAAGCGGGCCGCGAAGTAGGCGGACAGGTAGACGACCAGGAGCAGCTTGAGCGGCTCGGAGGGTTGGAAATAGAAGCCGCAGCATCCTAGCCACAGGCGCGGACCCGCGCCCAGCGGGTTGGTACCGAAGACGAGCGTCAGGGCAGTGAGCAGCAGGCCTCCGGTCAACCAGAGGTATTTGTAGCGGCGCAGGAAGCCCAGGTCGGCCGGCAGGCGCAGCCCCAGGATGAATATCCCGCCGCTGATGACCAGCCAGAGCGTCTGACGTAGCCCTAAACTGGTATCCAGTCGCCAGACGGTCAACAGGCCCCAGCCGCTGAGCAGGGCAGCCAGCGGCAGCAGGTAGGGATCGCTATCCGGCAGGCGGCGGCGAAGCTGGAAATGGGCGAGCGCGATCAGGCCGGCCCAGATGACGAATCCCAGCCAGTGGCTCCAGCGATAATCCACTTGCCAGGAGCGCTCGCGGGCGGCTGGGGAAAGGGTCAGAGTGAGGGAATAAAGGAAAAGAAAAACAGCCGCCAGCTTGAGCAGGCGGGCCTGGATTTGGTGGGGCATGATGGATATAGGGGAATGCTTAGAGTTCCTTCAAGATGCGTTCGTACTCACCAGGATTTATCCCCATATCCCGCAGGATTTTTCTGAGTAGCGGGCGCACAATAACCTGTGAACCGTGGTTTGGGATGACCACAATCTTTCCTTCAGCGTTGCGAAATATGGTGTGACTTCCCTCCTGTCTCACTCGATGGAAACCCTTCGCTTCTGCGACTTTTGCCAGCGCCGCAAAGGCCACCAATCGCAGGCGGGTCATACTGCAATTCCAACCCGCAGCGTGCCAACAAATTCGGGAAGCGGTTCGTTGCCGCTAGCAACGTGAAGATAGCCCCGGATGGCTTCTTGAATGTTCTTTTCCAGTCCTGGCAGATCTGGCGCCTGTGTATAGCAGCCGGGTAATTCTGCTACCTCGCCTACTAACCAATCCGATTCGGGGTCGCGCTCGACTATAACGGTAAATGTTCGTTTTTTCATGGCGGATCTCCTGCTGATCGAATTATACTGCTCTTCCCTGCTGAACGCGGTCATTTCAGGTACTTCTTGACCAGCAAATCTAGTTTTTTGCGCGTCTCTGCCGGGATGACGGACGGGTTGGTGATCAGTGCATCTGCCAGTGCGCTTTCGCATTTGCAAACGCGCTTGGCCGGTAAGCTGCGCGCCAAATTGCAGATTGCTTGCTGTGCAACAGTGGTGTTTTGGTTCAGGATTTGGATGACCATCTCCACTGTCACCGGCGCCTCGCTGACGTGCCACACGTCGTAATCGGTGACGTGCGCCATCACCGCGTAGCACATCTCGGCCTCGCGCGCCAGGAAGGCCTCTGGCGAGGTGGTCATGCCGATGATGGACATGCCCCAGGCGCGGTAGGTGTTCGATTCAGCCTTGGTCGAGAAGCGTGGCCCCTCGATGGTGATAAAAGCGCCACCAGTGTGGACCGTCGCGCCGGTCTGCGCGACGGCTTTTTCTAATTGCACAGAAAGCGCCTGGCAGAACGGGTCGGCTGTGCCGATGTGGGCAACCATCCCCTCGCCAAAGAAGGTGCGGGCGCGGCCTTTGGTGTTGTCGAAGAGCTGGTCAGGGATGACGATGTGGCCGGGGGCGTAATCCTCGCGCAGCGAGCCGCAGGCGCTGATGCTGACCACCTGCTCTGCACCGAGCATCTTCAGTGCGTAGATGTTGGCGCGGTAGTTAACCTCGGTCGGCATGATGTGGTGGCCGATCCCGTGCCGCGCCAGGAAGGCCACGCGCTGCTCTTCCAGTGTACCGACAACGACCGGTGCGCTGGGTTTGCCAAAGGGGGTTTCCAGGTCGAATTCTTTGCTGTCGGCGAGGCCAGGCATGTTGTACAACCCGGAACCACCGATGATAGCGAGAGTAATTTTCTCATTCATAAAGCCTCTTCCAAAAAATGCTCTGGCTACCGTCCGCTCGGCTGAGGTCTTCGACTGAGCCCTCGGCCTGAGCTCGGGCCGAAGGCTCAGACGAAGTCCACTCGCGGCGAAGCCTCGGCAGCTTGAATTGAGCGATTCTCGGCGGCGGGGACGCTGCCGGAAGCAAAGGGTTAGAGTTTCTGAGTGGGCGGCACGAGCATGTCACCAGCCAGAGCAACGGTCAGGCGGGTATTGCCGCATCCGATCACGTCGCCGGAAATGACCACCGTTGGCGTGGACAAACGTTCCTGGTTCAGAAGCGTACCATTGGTCGAATCCAGGTCCTCCAGCCACCACTGCCCGTGGTGGTAACTCAGGCGGGCATGGTGGGCAGAGATAGTGTCCTCATCCAGCGGGCAGTCGCAGGCGGGATCACGTCCCAGTGTAATCTCAGGCTGCCTGAAATGCCGTACCTGCACTGGTCGGTCAGCGCCTGCAATAGTCAGGCTGATGGGCGGCGTTTGCCGGGTGGCTAGCAGCGCACTTTGCTGCCTGATGTCGCGCCACAGGTTCAGGAAGGCCCAGGCCAGGAAGGCGTACAGAGCAAGCGCCAGCAGGAAGCGCAAGACAAGGAGGACAGGGCCGCTCATTTGGAATGTTTTTCGGAATCTTGAACGAGGGTCGGCAGCTCGCTGATGACGGGTGAAACGGCTGTCTCTTCGAGACTCGTCTCGGCTTGCCTGAGCGGCACATCCTGCCCGAAGATCAACATCACGCCAGCCAACGAGATCACATCGCCGGGATACAAAGCTGTCTGGGTTGTCCGCTCGTTGTTGACGTAAGTACCGCCGGTCGAGTTCAGGTCGAATAGCATGTAATGGCCCCTGACGGCGCGCAGTTGGGCGTGGTTGCGTGAGACGCGCGGGTCATCAATCACGATGTTGTTATCCAGCCTGCGCCCGATGTTGACAACCGACTGCTTGAGCGGAACGATCTTCGTCCCTTGGAGGATCAGGAAGGCGTTGCCGGGAATGGTGCCGGAGTCGATCGCCTTGCTCGTTTTGGCGGGTATGCCGCGTGTCTCGGCCAAGCTTTCGGCGCTGAACGAGGCCAAAACGCGCGTCCTGCCGGGTTTCATCGTGACATCGGCGGCGGTCGTCAACGTTGGCGAACTGGAAAATCGAAGGCCGGCCTCGCCGCCCGCGGCGATCAGTGCGTTCAGCAATTCTTCCAACAGACCTGGCTTGTTGCGCCACATTGGCAGGCTGGAGGGGTGGGCGACGATAACGTACATATTCGGCGCGAGCGCGCTCCCATCCTGCATTTTTATGTTGCCGTGCATCGCCGTGGCAAGCTGCCTGACAAGCTGGATTTCCAGTTTGCTGCCCGGCAAGGCTTTCAACAGGTGTTCTTCGATCAGTGAGCGCAGTTGCGCTTCCAATTTTTCGAGCTTCTTCATTTTAGCCTACACCGAGTTATTATAGAGTGTCGAGGTTGATTCTGCAAGCCCGTTGCCCTTTTGCACGGAGGGTGCTATCATGCGGACATGATCGAGCCGGCGCGTTTTCTCACCCATTCGCTGCGACTTTCGCCGCACGGCGCGGCGATTACCCGCATCCTTGCCGCCGCGTTGGACGCTGTCCAACCGTGCGAAGCAGTGGCGCGCTTCGTGCGGCGGGAGGGAAATAAGCTGCACATCGCCGGTAAATCCTATCCTCTCTCGCAGGATAGGCGGACGTTCATCGTCGCTCTTGGCAAAGCCAGCTTGCCGATGGCGGAATCGCTGGCCGCGATTCTGGGTGACTCTCTGACGGGTGGCCTCGTCATTCCCAAGCACGCTCCGATCCGGACCTTGGGTCGGCTGACCGTTATAGAAGGCGGCCACCCCATCCCGGACGAACGCAGCCTGGCCGCCGGTCAACGCGTGCTTGAATTGCTCTCCGGCTTGCGCGCCGACGATTTGCTTTTCTGCTTGATATCGGGCGGCGGCTCGGCGCTGATGGCCGCACCTGTGGCGGGCGTGACCCTGTCTGATTTGCAGGCTTTGACCTCCTCTTTGCTGGCTTGCGGCGCGAGCATTGACGAGATCAACACCCTTCGCCGCCACCTCGACCAATTGAAAGGCGGCGGCCTGGCGCGGCTGGCTGCTCCAACACACGTCGTGTCACTCATCCTTTCGGACGTGGTTGGCAATTCGCTGGAGGCGATTGCCTCTGGCCCGACCGCGCCCGACCCGACGACTTGCGCCGATGCGCTGGCAGTGCTGGAGAGATGCCAATTTAGCGAGTCACGCCCTCGTAGTGACGATTTTAGTCGTTCTTTGGCCCAAACGACTAAAGTTGTTACTACGTCTGTCTTAGCTGCCCTAAAATTCGGTCACGAAACCCTCAAACCCGGCGATCCCATTTTCGAGAAAGTGGACAACCTCCTCGTCGGCAGCAACTTGCAAGCGGCGCAGGCCGCGCTGAAACAAGCCGAAGCCGAAGGCTTCCATCCCTATCTGCTGCGCGCCGATTTGCAGGGCGAAGCCAGAGAGGTCGCTGTCGAATTGTGCCGCACGCTGCGCTGGGCCTGGCAGACCGGCGACCCAGCCCTTCGCCCGGCCTGCCTCATCGCCGGCGGCGAGACGACCGTCACGCTCTGCCCCAATCCGGGCCGCGGCGGGCGGAATAGCGAGCTGGCGCTGGCCTCCGTCACCGAACTGGCGGACTTCCCAGAAGTGATGCTGGTTACGCTCGCCACCGACGGCGAGGACGGCACGACTGATTCCGCCGGCGCGGTCATCACCGGCGAGACCTATGCTCGTGCCTGCACTCTCGGACTTGATCCGCGTGACTACCTCCGCCGTAATGACTCATATACCTTCTTCGCCTCCTTAGACGACTTGCTTAAGCCCGGTCCCACCGGAACCAATGTCAATGATTTGACTTTCTTATTTGCCCTATGAACCCCACCCCTTCCAAACCCCCGCTCGTCCTGATCACCCATACCCTTCCCACCGACTGGATTGCATCCCTCGAAGGCCACCTGCGCACCATCCAGCGCGGGATGTTTTCACGGTTGACCTGACGATGGCGCTCTTGCAGGTATAATTGGGTCAAGCATGAAAACCATTTCCGCTGTGACCCGCAAAGAAGTGATCCGCCGTCTCGTGGACGAATTCCAGCCCGAGACGATCTATCTATTTGGCTCATACGCCTGGGGCAAGCCAGACATGGATAGCGATCTGGATTTGCTGGTCATCATCCCCGAGAGCCGCGAGAATCCCATCCAGCGCGCGGTGCGCGCTCAACGCAGTCTGCTCGGGGTGAAAGCCGCGGTGGATGTGATCGTTAAGACGCGGGAGGAATTTCAACGCTATACCACTGTCAATGCCTCGCTGGAGGCGCAGATTGACAGAGAGGGAAAACTCTTATATGGACGCAAAGCGCTCGCTGGTGCATAACTGGCTGATGAAATCGCGCCGTGACTTGCTCTCGGCGAAGCGCCTGGCGCGTGGGCCGGAGCCGTATCTCGACACCGCCATCTATCATTGTCAGCAATCAGTGGAAAAAGCGATCAAGGGCTGGCTGGTCTATCACGACCAACCGTTTGGGAAGACTCATGATCTGCGACTTTTAGTTACCCAAGCATCTGAAGTTGACGCAAGGTTCACGGATTGGTTCGATATTGCCGTGCAGGTTTCCCCTTATGCCACCGCCTACCGCTATCCAGGCGAAGTACTTGAACCAATAGAAGATGAATACAAACAGACCTTCAAGGCTGCTAGCAAGTTCTATGAATTCATCTGTTCGTTGCTTCCGTTCGAATTGAGCGCTCCAGAGAAATGATCAAGTGAAAGCCTTGTCACTTCCACTTGTTCTCCTCACCCACACCCTCCCCACGGACTGGATCGCTTCCCTCTCCGGCCGCGTTCGCGCGATGACCGGCCCGTTGGATGCCGCCAGCCTTGCTCCCGAACTCGAAGCCCATCTTGCCGATGCTGAGGGGCTTGCCCTGAGCGAAGTCGAAGGGCTGTTCTGTTTGTTGACCATCCCGGTGCGTAAGGAGCTGCTCGACCGGATGCCGCGCCTGCGCGTGGTCAGCAACATGGCCGCCGGCGTGGACAACGTGGATGTGGCGGCCTGCACGGCACGCCGCATCCCTGTCGGCAATACGCCCGGCGTGCTGACCGACGCCACCGCCGATCTGACCATGGCGCTCTTGCTCTCGGCGGCGCGCCGCCTGCCCGAGTCGGCCCAGGACGCGCGCACGGGTCATTGGAAGACCTGGTCGCCGACCGGCTGGCTGGGCGCGGATTTGCGCGGCGCCACGCTGGGCATCGTTGGCCTGGGCAAGATTGGGCGCGCCGTGGCCGAGCGGGCGCGCGGCTTCGGCCTGCGCATCGTCTACACCAACACATCCCCACGCCCGGATGTCGAGGCAGAGTTTGGCGCAGCATTTCTTTCGTTCGGTGAATTGCTCCGGCAGAGCGATTTCATCAGCCTGCACTGTCCATTGACCGCCGCGACGCGCGGCCTGATCAACGAGGCCGCTTTGCGAAAGATGAAGCCGACCGCGATCCTGGTCAACGCGGCGCGCGGCCCGGTGGTGGATGCGGCTGCTTTAACGCGCGCCTTGGCCGAGGGTCGCATCGCTGCCGCCGCGCTGGATGTCACCGACCCGGAGCCGCTTCCGCCGGAGCATCCGCTCTACGCGCTGCCGAACTGTCTCATCGTCCCGCACATCGGCTCGGCGACGCGCGGCACGCGTCGCCGGATGGCCGAAATGGCCTGCGAGAACCTGCTCGCAGGCCTGGAAGGGCGCAGATTGCCGTATTGTGTCAATCCAGAGGTATATGAAAAACCCGTTTTCTCTGAGAAAACAGGTTTCTGAAAACGAAGGAACCCGTTTCCTCGAAGGAAACGGGTTCCTGAAGTTTACACTTGCTGCCCGCAGTTCGGGCAGAACTTTTCCCCATGCGTCAGCACGTAGCCGCATTTGGCGCAGGTGCGCGGCTGGACATTGCCCAGCGGCGCGCCACAGGCTACGCAATTCGGCTCGCCGACCGGGTTGGCTGCCCCGCAATACTCGCAGGTCAGGCGGCTCAATCTTTCGGATAACTGGTGACTGGCGCCTTTGGCCTGTACTTCCCTGGCGATGACCGCCCAGATTTTTTCGTTCAATTGCAGGTTTTGGATGTCTTGGGCAATATCGTCCAACCGGCCAAGCAAGTTCAGCGGATTCATGAGCGCGGCGATGGCAGTTTGACCGAGGCTGGCAGCCACTCCCAGCCATTGCTGCTGGCCGATCCGCACTGTCACGCCATCCTCGATCTTCTGAATTTCCACAGCCAGCGCCGTTTGTCCGCCGGAGCGAGACCACTGGCTGGTCGCGATTTGCACGGTGAGATGGTTGCTTTCGCCAAGAACCTGTGCGCGCAGGTTGCCCTGGTTGAACTCTGCGAGCAATGCCTGGGCGACATCGGTAGGGGTAATATTACCGTGAAAGACGCGTTGTTCCATAGTTTTTTAGATTATAATCGTTTTGCGATTTTTAGAAGTTGTGTCAGACTATCTGACTGGATGTACGAATTATACCTTTAGAAAGTTTCTAAATCATGCGTTCTCGGAGTAAACCCTTCCTGGTTTTTGTGATCTTTGCCGGCGCTGCCGGTTTGTTTTTCCTTGGGTCGGGATCCATGCCTGCTGCCGCGCAGCAGCCGACCGGGTCCGTGCCGACAGTGACGGGGACACCTTCGGGCCCAGTTATCACGGTCACCTACCCCGAACAGATCAACGTCCGCGCCGGGCCACACTCGGTCTATTATCCTGCCATCGGGGTTTTGCTGCCGGGGGAACAGGCCCCTGCCTTGGGCCGTACGGCCGGAGGGGATTGGATCCAGATTGCTTATCCGGGCGTTCTGGGAGGCGTCGGCTGGGTGTACGCGCCGCTCGTCAGCCTTTCACCGGGTTTTTTGCCGATTATCGAGCCGCCGCCGACTGCCACACCGCGCACAACGCCGACGATTGATCCGACCCTGGCGGCTGCATTCTCGATCCCAGCCACGCCGACCCGTCTTCCAACTTTCACGCCGCCGCCCGCGTTGGTCTACCCAACTTTCCCTCCGGTGAGCAGTGGCGGAACGAGCGTACCGATGGGACTGGTTATTTTCGGGCTGGCTCTCATCGGCGTCTTTGGTGCACTCATTGCCTTCCTACGAGGGCGATGAATGGAATGATTAGCAAAAGAAAAAGAGGCCGAGTCCATCTGGCCTCTTCTTGGCTTGGTTTCCTATGAACTACAACCCCCGCCGTTGCAATCACATGCGGGTAATACATTTGGATTCTCAATTGCAAAACCTTTCCCACGCCCATTATCCACGAAATTGATTATCGAACCGCGCATGTACTGGAAAGAAATGTTGTCCACTAAAACCTTTATCCCATCCGTCTCGAAGGCCATATCCGTCTCGCCGGGCTTATTATCCAGCGACATGCCGTATTGCAATCCTGAGCAGGTTCTACCGGCTACGTACACTCGCAAGGCATAGCTCTCGTCGAGGTTGCGTTGAGTGAGCAAATCACGCACTGCTTGAACAGCAGTTGGAGATAGGCAGACGGTATCTATCTCGATCTGATTGAGCATATTTACTCCTGTTTGTGCGGAAAATTCGACCTATCGTATCAGAATTGAAAACCTTTGTCAACGAA
>CAYZIQ010000124.1:0-8615 GCA_964478375.1 uncultured Chloroflexus sp.
AATGAAAAAGCCAGGTGCTACCTGACTTTTCCATGCTGACCTTAACGGTCATCCACCTCCAGAGACTGGATTGCTTTTATTATACAGGATATGCAGCAAAATTCAGTCCCAATTTTGAAAAATCAACCCCTTGTAGGCTAGGCCCAGATACCGGGCGCACGGCATGGAGCCGGCTTTCGCCTACAGGCGACTGGTCTTTTTGATACTCGCCCTCGCTCCTAACTGCCTCCGCTGGAGGCCTCACCGTACACTGGGCACGGGTTTCGGTGGCGAGTGACGCTTTCCCGGTGACTTACAGTCATCCGCCTCCACTGAATAGGTTGCCGACATTATACGGCAGATTGGTGAAATCCACATGAACCTCGACGATTTCCTTTCTTTCCAACACCTCGATCCCCAGAACATGCTCGCTGAAATTGACGGCCTGCCGGATCAATTACATCAAGCTTGGGAACTCGGCCTGAGCCAGTCATTAGACTCCCGGCGTCTTGAAGACGCCGGGAGTCTCAGGCAGGTGGTCATTTCCGGCATGGGCGGATCAGCCATCGGCGCGGACTTGCTGGCGGCATATCTCGCGCTGACTTGCAAAGTCTCAATTGTCGTCCACCGCGATTATGGCCTGCCTGCCTGGGCGCGCGGCGCGGAGACGCTGGTCATCGCCTCGTCGCATTCCGGCAACACCGAAGAGACATTGGATTCTTTCAATGCAGCATTGAAGGCTGGCTGCCGCGTCTTGGCCGTTTGCACGGGCGGCGAACTGGGCGCGCGCGCCCGCGCCAACGGTGTGCCGGTCTGGAAATTCGCGCATCACGGTCAGCCACGCGCTGCGGTGGGATTTTCGTTTGGACTGCTACTGGCGGCTTTCGCCCGGATGGGTTTCATCAGCGATCCGGCTGAGATAACGACTGAAGTCGTTACTACGGTCGTGGCGATGAAAAAGCAACAAAAAAGTCTGTGCGCGGATGTATCGGTGACACGCAATCCGGCCAAGCGCATGGCGGGACAACTCGTCGGGCGCTGGGTCAACGTTTTCGGGTCGGGCATCCTGGCGCCGGTGGCGCGTCGCTGGAAGACGCAAATCAACGAGCTGGCGAAAGCCGGAGCCAGTTTCGAGGTCTTGCCCGAAGCGGATCACAACACCCTGACCGGGTTAGCCAATCCCGAGGATGTTCTCAGCCATACATTCAGTATTTTTCTGCGCGCTCCATCAGATCATTCTCGTAACCACCTGCGCGCCGAATTGACGCGGCAAGCTTTCATGCTCGAAGGATTGAACACAGATGTTTATAATGCCCAAGGCGATTCGCCCCTGGCCCATATTTGGACAGCATTGCATTTTGGCGATTACTTGGCTTATTATTTGGCGATGGCTTACGGCGTAAACCCGACTCCCGTCGAAGCCCTGGAAAAATTCAAGGCTGCCATGCAGGCGGCGAAGTAGAATAAACCTTCCGCAGGTTCAGAGTCTGCCGGAGGTTTTTGCCTAACGCACTTGCAGCGCGATCGCCCCTGCTAATATCCCCAACGCGCCCCCCGCGACGATGTCCGAGACGTAGTGCACTCCCATCGCCACGCGCGCCAAGGCCACGAGCGGCGCCCAGACCCATAGGAGGGCTGCCAGCCAGCCAGGCCCGAGGCTGGTGGCCAGGATGGCGATCAGAATTACTCTGGCAGCATGGCCGGAAGGGAAGGAATGCGGGTCGGTGGCGCGATAGAATGCGCCCCATTTGCCTTCTGGCCGGCGGCGGCGGATGAGAAACTTGACCGGCAGCACGATCAAGGCCAGGGCGATGATGCTGACCAGCAAGGTCAGCGCCCAAAGCTTCCAAAAAGAATCCCCGCGCCACCACAACAGCGCCATCCCGGCCCACCAGAACCAGGAATCGCCGGAATGGGCCAGGATGGCAGCGAGTGTCCGTAAAGCACCCGGACGCTCGGCTACCCGTAGTTGCGCGGACAGGCGAGCGTCTAGTTCGAGTAGACGACTCACACTCACTTGACGTTCTTCTTGGGTTTCTTTGCAGCCGTCTTGGCCGCGGCTTTATTTTTGCGTCGCTGCGCCTTGGCTAGATCAGCACGCAGAATCTCGAGCTGGTGCGGCTTGTCAATATCCATGCCGATCTCGGCATACGGGCACACGATGGCCCGGCCAGTGATCTTCAGCCGTTTCATGATATTGGCGGCTGCCTTCTCCAGGGTCAGCTGGCGGAAGAGGAGCAGAACAAGCGTATCGAAACCGATCAATCCCGCCTGTTTGAGCGGGCTTTTGCGGGCATTGGTGATCTTTTCCCACAGATCGGTCTCTCCGCTGGTGAGCAATTCGAGACGCCCCACGTTCATATCGCCGCCGCAGACGTCCATATCCTTGAGGCGGGTGTACGTCCGATTGGAGCCGGGAAAACGCTTCTCCATGACCTCACGCGTGATGATATTGTAGTAAACGTCATCATCCGTTTCCATGGCCGTGTTGACCGCCCAATCCACCATTTCGCTTGTGATGGCCGGGATATCCGACGAGACGAGCAACACGTGCCGGGCTTTTTTGTTGATCTCCAAAACCTTCTTTGCCCCGGCGCGCAGATTGTCCAGCATCTTGCCCTGGTTGGGAATGAAGCAAATGGGTTTTTCACACTTCACGTCGCTTTTTTCGCTCAGGCCGACGAGGATCACGTTCTCAATGACAGTGGACTGAGAGAGGGCATCCAACACCCACTGGATCATTGGCTTGCCGGCGATATCCACTAGCGCTTTTGGATGACCTTGTGTTGCTGGATATAATGGCTCTTCCGGGAGCGGTATCCCGCCCGCAGTTACGATTGCATCCATCAACAATTCCTTTCCCCCTCTCCCTTTTTAGGGAGAGGAGCAGGGGTGGGGGTTAATTCAATTCCTGCAATTGCGGCTCGAAGCCCAGCTTGTCGAGCAACTCGTTATATTCCTCGCGCGTCAGGGCGCGCTTCTTGCCCGAGACGGCGATCAGCGCCGCCTCCATCATATTCGTGCCAAAGGAGCGGCCCTCCAGCACAGGCGTGGTCGTGACCAGGTACTTAACGCCGCATTTCTTGAACAGTGCAACATCCTCGGTCGTAGTGGTGTTGGTCACTACGACCTTGCCTTTCATATCATCCGGCATGTAACGCTTGATGTAGTGGCAGTCGCCCGCCACCACTGTCGCCCAGTGGAAATGTTCCGGATGCTTTGGCTTGCGCTCTTCCTGCTTTTCGCCGGTTGGATAGACCCACTCGAAGGGCAGGCGTCCGGCAATGGGCATCAAAATGCCTGCCAGAGTCTTGAGTTGCTTCTCGGTGTGGAGGGGTATGGGAATGCCGAGCGAGAACATCAGGTCACCGAAGACGCACTCATAGCCCGCCTGTACAAATCCATGTGCCAGCCCCCAGCGATCCGCGCCGGTCATGACGAAAGCCTTTTTGCCGCCCGTCTTCTTGACGTAGTCGCCGAGGCGGGCTTCCACGAAGGGTGCGGCTTCGGTCTCTAGCGTGTTTTTCAGGCCGGCCCCGTCCACGACGGGTGTCTCTTTGATGAAGCGCACCATCTTCTCGACCGAATAGAGCCGGTACCATTTGTTATCCACCATCAGCCCCAGATCCGCGCCGCCCACGCCGAAGGCGTCCACTTTGCCGTCCAGTTCTTGATATTTGCGCGCCGCGGCCTCCATGTCACCGTCGGTGCCAATGCGTTCGATACTGACCTCCTCGCCCAGCAATTTGACAGTGACGGCCTTGTCGCGCTTGGACGAGCCGATACTGATGCTGACTGCTCGTTTCATAAGGACAACCTCCTCTGGGATTTGGTGAGGCGAGTATACACCCAACCAAGGGTTCTGAAAATAGGGCAATGGGAAGCGACCTATCCGTAAGCTTCAACCCCAATTTGCCCACCGCGTTTCGGACCTCTCGGCTGAGCACTACAACTTCGCTCAGTACAAACGCTCGCAGCGAAGCCTGGGGGCTGCCCTGCTCGAATAGGGTAGAATCTACACGAGGAGGAATCCGTCATGACCCTGCGCCGTACCACCATCGCTTTGCTTGTTCTCTACGCTCTATTCACTATTTACCCGATTGTCAGTATCGCCCTCGGCGCCTCACCGATGGGTATCTTCACGCCCGTTACTACCCTGACTGGCTTCACCTTTGCTCTGCTGCACGCCGGTCAGCGCCTGGGCTGGGAGCGCGCCCTGCGCTTGTTGGCACTGGTCTTTGGCGTTAGCTTTTTATTTGAGAGCGTCGGTGTGGCAACCGGTTGGATTTATGGCCCTTATCACTATACTGACAAGCTCGGTCCTCTTTTCTTGGGGCTGGTACCGATTCTCATCCCAGTGGCATGGTTCATGATGAGCTATCCCTCCTTCGTCATCGCCGATTGGCTCGTCCCCGCGGACTGGAAGCGCTGGTCACGGATATTATCCATGGCCGCGGTAGGCGGGTTGGCCATGACTGCCTGGGACCTGGTCATGGACCCAGTCATGGTCGCTGGCGGGCATTGGGTTTGGGATACGAACGGGGCTTACTTCGGCATCCCTCTTCAAAATTATTGGGGCTGGTGGCTGACGGTCTTCACCACCTTTGCCCTGTATCTGTTGTTGTCAGGCGGGACGGAAAAAACTGCCCGGGCTCGTTTCGACAGGCTGGTGGTGACGAGTTACCTGATTACTGCGCTCGGCGTTGTAGCTGTTTCGTTGACCTCCGGCGCGGGCGCTTTGGCACTGATCGGCTTCTTCGCGATGATGCCATGGGTGGTGACGGGGTGGCTGAGGATGGTTCCCGCGAATTGACCCGTTTTGGAGCCAACGAGGTTTCAATTTCTTTCTCTGATTTGTTGCAAGGCCCAGATAACGTGCTCCCGCAATAAGGGTTCGTCGCCTGAAAGAGAGCGTTCGAGGGCCGGGATGGCAGCGGGGTCACCAGCATTCCCCAATGCGACGGCAATGTTGCGCAGATAGCCGCGCCGCCGGGCGCGTTGCATCGGGCTATCCTTGAACTTGCAGTTGAATTCTCGTGGGCTGAGTGCCAGTTCAGTGATCAAGTCCGGGCGCGGTGCGCCGGGACGGGGCGCGAAGGCCGGGTCGCCGTCTGGCGCGGCAAAGCGATTCCATGGGCAGACCATCTGGCAAATGTCACAGCCAAAGACCCATGGCCCCATGTGTTCGCGCAGGTCGAGCGGGATTTCTCTTTTTTGTTCAATTGTCAGGTACGAGATACATCGACGGGCGTCCAGGGTGCGGTTGGGAAGGATGCAACCGGTCGGGCAAGCCTCGATGCAGCGCCGACAAGTCCCGCAGCGATCCGCCTCGAAGGAGAGATCAGGTTCCAGGTCAATGCCAAGCAGGATTTCAGCCAGCAGGAAATACGAGCCGATGCGGGGGTTGATAAGACAGGTATTTTTCCCGATCCAGCCCAGGCCGGCGCGTTGGGCCAGGTCGCGTTCCAGGATCGGTCCGCTATCGGTGTACCAATGGTTGGAGATAGTATGTCCCGCGTGGACTTCGATGGATGTCACTAAGGCGCGCAAGCGTTCAGGCAGGACGAGGTGGTAGTCTGCGCCCCAGGCGTAGGCCGCGACGCGCCCATGAGGTGATTCACCTGTCCCTACCCTGCCCTCCACCATCATTCCTGAAGTGGGGAATGGGAGAGGGTCAGGGGTAAGGGCTGGATTTGAGTGGCGGATACCAAGCACGAGGATCGAGCGGCATTCGGGCAAGATCCGGCGCGGGTCCAGACGGCGCGACCGGGCTCGTTCGTCGGCCAGATAAGCCATCTGACCATGCCGCCCCATGGTCAGCCAGTTCTCATAAACTGACCAATGGGGCGGTGGATCGGGCGTAGTGATGCCAGCCAGCTCGAATCCAAGCCGACGGGCTTCTGCCTTAATGGATTGCGCTAGCGATTCGGGCACTGTCAGGGTGTAGGCGTTCCGCTTACCTTAATGATGATGGTCAAGTCGGTGCCGAAGTTGTATCCTTTGTCGTTCTGCATTCTAAAGTGGGCACCGTACTGGCCGGTATTGACCGGCGCGCTGAGCGTCATCGAAACATCAATCTCTTCGCCAGGATTGACTACCTTTGTCAGGTAAGCTGGCGGGACTTTTTTCCAATCGGTTCCATCGCCTCCATAGCCAAAAACCAACCTGTAGTTGGTGTTCCAAATGCAAGTTCCATTATTCTTGATCCTCCAGGTTTTGACAAACTGGGCACCGGGTGCGATTTCGGCGAAATCGGGAATAGTAATATCATCTACGTATGCAGCGTTGTCGCAGGATTGCTGCGTGGGGGATACAGGCGTATTAATGGCGAACGGTGTATTGGTCGCGGCGGGAGTTCCCCCCGGCGGGGTATCCGTGATCAGCGGTGTTTTGGAGGGACCTGAGGTTGGGCTTGCTCCGGGTGTGAGCGTGACCGTCGGCGTGTCGGTCACGGCAGCCGCGGTTTGGGAAATGATGGCGAAGGCCGTTTGCACGGCGGCTGTATAAACCGCATCTGGGTTTTGGGTGGGCGTCGCTTGGCCGCCACCGCAGGCACTCAGTATGAGCAAGACCAGCATAGAGAAAACCCAGAAAGGTTTCTTTAGGCAAAACATCCTATCCTCCATTTCAACAAATTAGGGTAGCAAACCGATATATGGAATTTCATTATAACTGATTTGGGGGGCGGGTTTTCGATATTTTGTGAAAGCCCCTCTTAAAACCATCAATCGGGCGGACAAGTGCTGCAGTCCGCCCGACTGAATGAGGATAAAACGCTTAGAAAAGTTTTTTCCAGCGCCTAATGTTAATTAACAGTATGGGGCTCGGTATCCTGACTAACCAAATAGTAGGCATCGCCGTTGTACGTAGCCGTGAGAGTGAAGGTGCCAGCGGCGCTGAAGTCCACATTACAACTACCACCTCCACCTACAAGCGTGACGGTGCAATTGGTATTCGCGCCAGTGATGGACACAGTGCCACTTGGGTAACCATTCCCTCCGACCACGGTAACGCTGACTGTGACCGAAGCACCCGCTGCGGATGGATCAGGTTTGTCAGTAGTGATGGTGGTGGTAGTAGCATACTTCACCGAATGGCTCTCGGAATCCGAACTGCCGGCATAGTTTGCATCGCCATTGTACGTGGCTGTAATGGTTTCGGTGCCGGCTGTGTTGAAGACCACAGTACAACTGCCGATTCCGCCCGAGAGCGTAATGGTGCAGTTCGTATACGCGCCAGTGATGGTTACGGTACCGGTCGGGGCAGCGCCCGCCCCGGTTACGGTAACGCTCACCGCGACCGATTGGCCGGGTGTGGATGGATCGGGGGTATCAGCAGTAATGGTTGTCGTGGTGGAACCCTTGCTCACCGTATGGCTGGCGGTATCCGAGCTGCTAGCATAACTCGCATCGCCGGTGTAGGTAGCAGTAACGGCCCTGGCGTCAGCCGTGGTGAAGACCACATTACAACTACCAGTTCCAGCCGCGAGCGTGATGGTGCAGTTGGTATCCGCGCCGGTGATGGTTACCATTCCAGTTGGGGTACCACCTGCCCCGGTCACGGTAACAGTCACCGCGACCGATTGGCCGGGTGTGGACGGATCGGGGGTATCAGCAGTAATAGTCGTGGTGGTGGAAACCGTGCCCGTGGATACCGTATGGATCGCGGTGCCCGAACTACTTGCATAGTTCGCGTCACCACTATATGTGGCCGTGATTGTCCTGGCACCGGCTGTGGTGAAGACCACACTACAACTGCCGTTTCCACTCGAGAGTGTGATGGTGCAATTAGTATCTGCGCCGGTTATAGCCACCGTGCCGGTGGGGGTAAGACCCGTTCCACTCACTGTAACGCTTACCGCGACCGACTGGCCAGGTGCGGATGGATCAGGTGAATCAACAGTGATGGTCGTTGTGCTGACAGCCGTGCCCGCGGAGACCGTATGTGGGGCGGTGCCCGAACTACTCGCATAGTTGCCATCACCACTGTACGTAGCCAACAAGGTCTTGGAGCCGGCCGTGCTGAAGACCACGTTGCAACTACCACTTCCACTTGAGGGTGTAATAGTGCAATTAGTATCCGCGCCAGTGATGGCTACCGTTCCGGTCGGTGCGGTACCCGATCCACTCACGGTAACGCTCACTGCGACTGCCTGGCCGGGCGTTGAAGGATCGGGGGCGTCGGCCGTGATGGTTGTTGTGGTCGGATTTGGACCCACGACATTGATATCCACCCAGAAAGCAGTGTTCGCGAGAATGCCATAACCAAACCTGACACCGCTTGGATTTTGGAGCAGCCAATAGCCACGATAGTGCCCATACGACGCGGGAGCCGTAAGATTTACTGAAATGTCAACTATCTGTCCGGGTGCGACGGGGCCGAGCAGATTTTGAGCTAATGGGCCGCCCATTTGTGCACCGCTGGAAAAAACCAACGAATAGGCAGTTGTCCAAGTGCAGGTGCCAATGTTCTTTAAACGCCAGGTTTTGGTAAATGTGGTGGAGGGTGCAAAACCACTACCATCTGGCACACTGACATCCCCCATGAAGGAGACCCAGTCACACCGGGTTACAGGAGGAGGTGGATTTGTCACACTTGTGGGCATGAACGTCGGTGTTAAGGTAGGCTGAAGACTA
>CAYZIQ010000125.1:0-8605 GCA_964478375.1 uncultured Chloroflexus sp.
GTTATGGTACACTGTGCACTCATGCCGAAAAACTCGCGCAGTGCGATGCTGAAAGCTCTCTTCGCCGTCCTGGTGTGGGGGGCTTCTTTTGTGGCGACCAAGGTCTCGCTCCGGTACATCGAACCGGCAGCCGTCGTTTGGCTGCGTTTTGCGATGGGGGTCGTCATCCTGGGAGTGACAGTTCTCGCTCGCCGGCAGTTTCGCCTCCCGGAGCGGAAAGACTGGCTTTACCTCGCCCTGCTGGGATTCTTGGGGATCACTTTCCACCAATGGCTGCAATCCACCGGCCTCGTCACGGCGCAGGCCGTGACGACCGGCTGGATCACCGCCTCCATCCCCATTTTCATGGCCCTCTTGGGGTGGCTTGTGCTCCGGGAAAGGCTTGCCTGGTTCCAGGTGGTGGGAATCTTCCTGGCCGCTTTCGGCGTCTTGCTGGTGGTCACACACGGAGACCTGGCCAGGCGGGTTAGTTATCCCTCTCCCGCGTTGTCCTCGTTGTCAAGCAACTCTCAGTACCTTGGCGCCGCGTATCCTCCTGGTCTTGAGTTCGAGCAGTGCCTGGTTTGCCTCGCTCAAGTTGAACTCCTGGAATTCCGGCCGGAGGGGGATCTCCGCGGCTAGCTCCAGGAATTCACGCACGTCGCTGCGAGCCACGTTGGCCACGCTTTTGATCTCCTTTTCCATCCACAGGTGGGACGGGTAATCGAGATGCAGAAGGTAATCCTTATCCACATCTTCTTTGCGGATGGCGTTGACGACCAGCCTGCCCCCCGGCTCCAGATTTTTCAGCGCCTCCACCACCGGCTTCCAGACCGGCGTCGTGTCAATGATCGCGGATAGCTTTTCAGGGGTTTCGTCAACCGTATCGCCAGCCCAAACCGCGCCCAGCTCGCGGGCGAAGGCGCGTTCGCCCTCGCTGCGGGAGAAGACGTACACCCGCGCATCTGGGAAGCGGTGTCGTACCATCATCAGCACGAGATGGGCCGATGCCCCGAAGCCGGTCAGACCCAGGCTTTCTCCGTTTTCGAGGCCGGTCAATTTCAGGGAGCGGTAACCGATAGCCCCTGCACACAGCAGTGGCGCAGCTTCGGCGTCCGAAAAGACGGCCGGTATCGGGTAACAGAAATTCTCGGCGGCGGTCATATACTCGGCATAGCCGCCGTTCGCCTCTCTGCCGGTGGCTTTGAAATCCGCGCACAAGTTTTCGTTCCCTTTCAGGCAATGACGGCACTTTCCACAGGCCGAATAGATCCAGGCGACCCCGACCCTTTCTCCGACCTGGAACCTGCTCGCCGCGTCCCAGGCTGCAGCCACCCTCCCGACAACTTGGTGCCCCAGGATCACCGGCAACCGCGGCGGAGGCGTGCGCCCTTCGATCTCGTCCAGCTCGGTGTGACACACGCCGCAAGCGGACACTTTGATCAATATCTCGTGCCCTGCGGGCAAAGGTTCGGGCAACTCCGCCAGCTCCAGCGGCGACGAGTTTTCTTCCAGGCGAGACAGCCTGTTAAGCAGCATGGCTTTCATTCGATTTCTCCTACGTGCATGACCTATCCTGAGTTTAATAATTGTGGCAAAAATTAGCCCTCATCCCTTCCCCTCCCCGATTTCCGGGGATTGGAAATGAATTTGGGAGTTTGTGAGCGGCCTCGCCGCTCACAAACTCCCATCCTCATCCCCCCCGTCCCTTTAGGGAGGGGGGCAGGGGGGAAGGGTCTGTAAGATCAAGCCTTGGATGTAAAAGTTGACACTGAAGCTTAAATTTGGAGCAAGTCATGTTTTCCCGAAAGCTGGCGAATCTCGAACTGCCAGCATGGGATACGCCCTCAGTATAGAGCAGTTTCACCGGTTAATCAACTGTGAGTCCACTGGAAAACCTCGGTTTCACCCTTCAACCTCTGATATACTGGGCAGCATCACCGGTCACAATATTCCGCGCCAAGGAGTCCGCCATGTGTGAGTTCTATACACAACACGGTGAGGACAAGAAGGTGAGATGACCCAATTATTCGGCGGTATCGAAGCCGGCGGTTCGAAGTTTGTCTGCATCCTGGGCAGCGGGCCGGAGGATATTCGCGCCGAGACGCGCTTCCCGACCACCAGCCCTGCGGAGACCATCCAGCGGGCGGTTGGCTTCTTCCGCCGCCAGCAAGATAAACACGGTGGATTGGAGGCTATCGGCATCGCCTCCTTCGGCCCGCTCGATCTGGATCGCAACTCCCCGACTTACGGCTACATCACCTCCACGCCGAAACCGGGCTGGGCGAATACAGACTTTGCCGGCGCCATCCGCCGCGCGCTCGCCCTGCCAGTCGGATTCGACACCGACGTGAACGCGGCCGCGCTGGCTGAATGGCGCTGGGGCGCGGCGCGTGGATTGGATACTTTTATCTACCTGACCATCGGCACTGGCATCGGTGGGGGAGGCATGGTGAACGGCCAGCTCATGCACGGATTGCTTCACCCCGAAATGGGCCACTTGCGCCTCCCGCATGATCGGCAGGCCGATCCGTTTGTCGGCGCCTGCCCCTTCCACGGCGATTGCCTGGAGGGGCTGGCTTGCGGTCTGGCTATCGAGAAGCGCTGGGGACGACCGGCAGAGGGGCTTCCGGCCGAACACCCGGCCTGGGAATTGGAAGCGCATTACCTGGCCCTGGGGATAGTAAATTGGATTTATACTCTCTCGCCGCAGAAGATCATCCTCGGAGGGGGAGTGATGCAGCAAGCCCATCTGTTCCCGCTCATCCGCCGTGAAGTACGAACCTTATTGGGTGGCTATCTCCAATCGCCGGCCGTCTCGGAAAATATAGACGATTACCTTGTGCCACCGGTATTGGGAAAGCGTTCTGGCGTCCTGGGCGCGCTCGCCCTGGCCATGGAGGCGGTGCAATCGGCATCCCAATTTTATGAAATGTAGTGACGACTTTAGTCGTTTGTACAGCGGCGACAGACCCTTCCAGGGTGCTTCGCGAAGTCATTACTACAATTTCTCTCGAGATTTGCTGATCGGAAATCCCCTTGACTCTCCTGTTACTGGAGGTTGTATAACATAAGCATGATCCGGATCGGAGACTTCTCTAAACTCAGCCGTGTCTCGGTCAAGACCTTGCGTTACTACGACGAGATGGGTTTGCTCAAGCCCGTCGAAGTGGATCGCTTCACCGGCTACCGCCATTACGAATACGACCAATTGCCGCGCCTGAATCGCATCCTGACACTGCGCGACCTGGGTTTCTCGCTCGAGGAGATCGGCCAGCTCCTGCACGACAGCCTGACCCCGGAGCAGATGCGCGGGATGCTGAAACTGCGTCAGGCCGAGATCAGGCAAAAGGTCGAGGAAGAGACGGAGCGGCTGGAGCGGGTCGAAGCACGGCTGAGGCAAATCGAACAGGAGGAAGATATGTCCAAGTACGATGTTGTCATCAAGAAAGTCGAGGCCATCAAAGTTGCAGCGCTTCGCGGTGTTGTCCCGACCCCGCCCGAACAGGGGCCGCTGTGGAACGAATTGGCTGGGTATCTTGCCCAGCAGCGTGCCCGTCCAACCGGCGAGCCCTGTTTGACGCTTTACTATGACGAGGAATACAAGGAGCGTGACTGGGATCTTGAGGTCTGTATACCGATTGATGCCGACCTGCCCGAGTTCGGCCGCGTCAAGGTTCGCATGCTGCCCAAAGTCGAGACGATGGCCTGCACCGTGCATCACGGGCCGTTTGTCACCATCGGCGAGGCTTACAGCGCGCTGGGCAAGTGGCTTGACGCCAATGGCTACCGTATCGTTGGCCCCGCTCGCGAAGTCTACCTGCGCGAGGCCAAACGAAGCGGGCCGGTTGGCGTGAGCCAGACTGACCCGGAGGCCGTCACCGAGATCCAGTTCCCGGTGGAGAAGACCTGACAGCGAGGCGATGGATGAAACGCAGCTTCAAGCGCAACGCGATTGGCTGGACGCTTGTCATTCTCAACACGCTGGCCGCGCTCAACTCTGCCTACTACTTCTTGGCGAACCTTCGCGTGGGCGTGATCGGCTGGCTGATGATGAATACCTGTGCGCCCAGCATCGCCTTGTTCGTGTTGGGCTTCCTTGTGAGCAGCCCAATGATCATGGCGGCTGCGAGCGTACTGATGTTCCGCTATGGTATGCTGGGGCTCTTCGTCTTCAGTTGGGATGGATATAACCTTATCCCTCAGATAGGCCATATCCTGATGACGTTGGCTGTGATCTATGTTCTCGTTGATGCAGTCCGTCACCGGCGCTGGAAAGCGTTGGGAATGGGGGTGGCCTTGGGCCTGGTGATCCTGCTCCCGCTGATGATCGCACAGAATGCGTGGTTCGAAGCGCATCCCGGCATGTTGGAGCAGCTTTTTCGTGGGGGAATGACCCTGGGTAATCCTTGATTCGGTCCCATTCAGCGTAAAAAACTTCCGCTCGTCCGTGCTCGAGCGGAAGTTTTCTTTAGCAAGGCCGATTTCCGTTGTAAAATAGGCTCGTGCCCTCCACACTCAATATCCTCTTTCTCGCCGCCGAAGCCGAGCCTTTTATCAAGATAGGCGGGCTGGCAGACGTAGCCGGGTCGCTGCCGCTCGCCTTGCGCGTTTTGCCAGTCGAACCACGCCTGGACGTGCGCCTTGTGCTTCCACTTCACCAAGCCATACAGGCCAATTTCGCTAACCTGGTGCCAGGAGTGAAATTCTCCGTCCTGCGGAATGGCGTTGACATTCCGGCACAGGTCTTCGAGACCAGGCTGGAGGATATGCCTGTCTATTTCATCGCTGGAGGGCCAATCTCGGATGCGGCGGCTGTCTATTCCAGTGACCCAGCCTTCGACCGCGAAAAGTACACTTTCTTTTCCCTGGCCGTGCTGGGGATGACTCGGGCCCTGGGCTGGCGGCCGGATATCCTCCACGCCAACGATTGGCACACTGCTTTGGCGCTCTACGCCCTGCGCGCCCGGCGCGACGTTCCCTTCTTTGCGCCGATGCGTTCGCTGCTGACCATCCACAATCTGCCCTACATGGGCGGCGACGGATCAGAGCAGCTTGCCGCCTATGGTCTGAGTCCGCTGGCCGACGGAGCCTTACCCCCCTGGGCGCGCACCCATCCGTTGCCTTTGGGGCTATGGGCCGCTGATGCGCTCGTTGCTGTCTCGCCGACCTATGCCCAGGAGATCCTGACGCCGGAATTCGGCTGCGGCTTGCAGACTTTCCTTTGCGGACGCGGCGAGGCGCTTTCGGGCATTCTGAACGGCCTGGATACGGCCTCCTGGGATCCGGCAACTGATCCCGCGCTGGCAGCCAATTTCGATGCCCGTAAGCTCGCCTCCCGCCCAGCCAACAAAGCTGCCTTGCAGAAGCGCCTCGGATTGCAAAACGATTCGACCATCCCCCTGCTGGCAATGGTCGGACGCCTTGACCCCCAGAAGGGCGTGGACATCCTCTTGGATGCAGCGCGCCAGATCGTTGACCTTTCCTGGCAGATGGTCATCTTGGGTAAGGGCGACGCCTCTCTGGAAGATGGGGCGCGCAGGCTGGAAGCCGATTTTCCTGGCCGCGTGCGCGCGGTCATTGATTATGCTGCCTCCCTGGGACGGCTGATCTACAGCGGCGCGGATATCTTCGTCATGCCCTCGCGCTACGAGCCGTGCGGCTTAGCGCAGATGATTGCCATGCGTTACGGCTGCGTGCCGGTCGTACGCGTCACAGGGGGGTTGAAGGATACAGTCTCGGAGGGGCACACAGGTTTCCTGTTCGAGGAGGCAGCGCCGGAGGCTCTGGTCGCGGCCTTGCGTCGTGCGCTGGCGGCTTTTCCAGCACAGGAGAGGTGGCGGGAGCTTCAGCGCAACGGTATGGAACAGGATTTCTCGTGGACGAAATCCGCCCGGCAATATTGGATGATCTATCAATCTTTGGACGATAAGACGCCCGGCGTCTTCGAGACGCCGGGCGTCTGAGGAGGCTTATTATGAAAACTCGTGCTGTCATCATGGCAGGAGGGGAAGGTGCTCGTCTGGGCGTGCTGACTGCCAAGCGCACCAAACCCGCAGTTCCGTTTGCTGGAAAATACCGCATCATTGATTTTACCCTCTCGAACTGTACGAATTCCGGCATTTTCGATGTCATGATCCTGGCGCAATACCGCCCGCACTCGCTGATCGAGCATATCGGCGCGGGCGGACCATGGGACCTCAACCGCGATTTCACGGGAGGCGTGCGCATGTACACGCCTTACAAAGCCCGCGCCAGCGGCGATTGGTATGTGGGCACTGCTGACGCTGTCCAGCAGAACTTTACATTCATCAAGCGCGATTCCCCTGATCTCATCCTCATCCTATCCGGCGACCATATCTATACGATGGATTATGACACGATGGTCACTTTTCACATGGATCAACACGCTGACCTGACCATCGCCACGATCCGCGTCCCGATGGAGGAAGCTTCCCGCTTTGGCATCCTGGCAGTTGACAAGAAATATCGCGTCAAGGCGTTCCTGGAAAAGCCGAAAGAGCCGCCCTCCAACCTGATCAACATGGGTGTCTATTTGTTCAATCGTGAACTGCTCGACCGCGTGCTGTGGGAGGACCACTTGCGGGAAGACTCTTCCCACGATTTCGGCAAGGATATCCTGCCGTGCCTGGTGAGGAACAAGACGCGCGTTTTTGCTTTCCCTTACACAGGTTATTGGATGGATGTGGGTACGGTGCACTCTTACTGGCAGGCGCACATGGATCTGCTTTCTCCAAATCCCCCGCTGAAGCTATACGACCGCAGTTGGATCATCCACACCCGTACGGAGGAGCGCGCCCCGGTCCGTTTCCCGGAAAATGCCAGTATCTATGCCAGCATGATCTCGGACGGCTGCTATATCCAGGAAAGGGCACGCGTCGAGAGCAGCGTCCTCTCGCCGGGCGTGATCGTGCGTCCGGGAGCGGTGGTGCGCGAGTCCATCATTTTGACCGACTGCGTCATCGAAAGCGGCGCGATAGTGGAGCGTGCCATCCTGGACAAGCGCGTCCAGGTAGGGGCGAATGCACGCCTCGGCGGCGGCATCGCTGATCCCAACATCCGCCTGGCGATGGTCGGCAAGAACAGCGTCGTTCCATCCGGCATGGTCGTGGAGCCGGGTGCGGCCATTGGCACAGATGTCGTCGAAGCTGATTATTCTGGCCCGGTGGTAAAATCGGGCGAAACTATCGAAACCAAGAGGCAACCTTATGAAATTTGAGCGCACGTCCGGCATTCTCCTCCACCCAACCAGCCTGCCTGGCCCCTACGGCATCGGCGACCTTGGCCCCCAGGCCTACGCCTGGGTGGATTTCCTGGCCGAGTCCGGTTGCAAGCTGTGGCAGGTGCTGCCCCTCGGTCCCACTGGTTACGGCGATTCACCTTACCAGTGTTTCTCGGCCTTTGCCGGCAATCCCTATCTCATCAGCCCGGAACTGTTACTGAAGGATGGCCTGCTAACGCCGGATGACTTGATGGATATACCGGACTTTCTGTCGAACCGTGTTGACTTTGGCGCGCTCATCCCCTGGAAGCTGAGCCTGCTCGAGCGCGCCTTTGGCCGCTTCTCTTCGGACCCCCAGCCTGCGTTGCAAAAAGCCCTCGACTCTTTCTGCGCCGAAAACGTCTCCTGGCTGGACGATTTCGCCCTCTTCATGGCGCTCAAGGAAGCCAATGGCGGCGGTTCCTGGGACGGCTGGCCTGAACCGCTCCGCAAACGTGACCCCGTCGCCCTCGCCGAAGCCTGTCGGTCCCTCACGCATCACATATCCCGTTTCACGTTTTACCAGTTCCTCTTCTTCCGCCAGTGGAACGTCCTCAAAACCTATGCCAACGAACACAGCATCCGCATCATCGGCGACATCCCCATTTTCGTGGCCTACGACAGCGCCGACGTTTGGTCGCACCCGGAGCTGTTCTATCTCGACGATGAGGGCGAGCCGACCGTGGTGGCGGGCGTCCCGCCGGACTACTTCTCGCCGACCGGCCAGTTGTGGGGCAATCCGCTCTACCGTTGGGACGTTCACAAGGCAAGTGGTTATGCCTGGTGGCTGGAGCGTTTCCGCGCCATTTTGCAAATGGTGGATATCGTCCGCCTGGATCATTTCCGCGGCTTCGCCGGCTATTGGGAAGTCCCAGCCGGCAATCCGACCGCCGAGGTCGGCCGCTGGGCACCCGGCCCCGGCGCGGATTTCTTTCAAAAGGTTCAACAAGAACTCGCGCCGAGCGGAGCCGAAGGCGAAGTCGAGGCGCTGCCCATCATCGCCGAAGACCTTGGGGTCATCACGCCAGACGTGATCGCGCTGCGCGAAGGCTTCCATCTCCCTGGCATGAAAATCCTGCAGTTTGCCTTCTCCGGGCCGGATAACCCCTTCCTGCCGCACCATTACCCGCGCCATTGTGTCGCTTACACCGGCACACACGACAACGACACGGCGCGCGGCTGGTACGCCTCCGCGCCGGAGGAAGAGATTGATTTCTATCACCGTTACCTAGGGATACCAAAGACTGATGCTTCGGAATTTAGCTTTGCCTGGGAACTCATCCGTGCTGTCTGGGCCTCGGTGGCCATCTTTGCCCTCGCTCCCATGCAGGACCTGCTCAACCT
>CAYZIQ010000126.1:0-8593 GCA_964478375.1 uncultured Chloroflexus sp.
GGAAACGGACGGGATGCCCTCGCGCTGCTTGTGGATGGCGCCCGCGTCCGTGCCGCCGCCGCCCGGTTGGCGCAGCTGGTAAGGGATCGCTTCGGCTTCGGCTGTCGCCATGAGATGGCGCACCAGGCGCGGGTCCGAGAGCATGCCCCCATCTGCTACGTAGATGGCTGGCCCAAGGCCAAGCTTCGTATTGTAAGCGGTGTTTTCCTCGCTATCCCAGGTGGGGAGGTCATTGGCCGGCGTCGCGTCAATGACGATGGCGCAGGCGGGATCGAAGGCGTAGGCAGCGACCTTTGCTCCGCGTAGGCCGACCTCCTCCTGCACAGTGAAGGCGGCCAGCAGGTCAATGTCCGGCGGCGCGTGCCTGACCAGTTCGATCAGTGTGGCGATGCCCAGGCGGTTGTCGAGCGCTTTGGCGATCACGGAAGGCCCCGTGCGCTGGAAGCGGGTTGCGAAGGTTGCCCGCTCGCCGGGCTTGACCTGGGTGCTGCCTGGGCCAAGGTCAATGCGCAGGTTTTCGAGCGGGATCTTGTTTTTGAGTTCTTCATCCTTGACCAGGTGGATCGGCCGCGCGCCGATGACGCCTGGCAGGTGTTCCTTGCCGACGATGACGGCCTTGCCGGGCAACTGGCGCACATCAACGCCGCCAACGGTCTCGAAGCGGAAGATGCCTTCGCCTTCATCGGCGGCCAGCATGAAGCCGACCTCGTCCATGTGGGCAGACAGCATCACGCGGAGCGGCGACTCGCTGAGCGAAGTCGAAACGTTGTCGCTCCGGCGGGCGCGCTTTGTTGCCAGCACATTGCCGAGGGCATCCACTTTCACCTCGTCGGCGTGACCCTTGATTTCATAGAGGACGATTTGCCGTACCTCGCCCTCGTCACCGGAGACGGCGGAGGCATTGCAGAGTCTTTCGAGCAGTTTGATTTGAGCGTTTCCAATCATTGGCATAAATGTACTCCGGTATCCCGTGTCATGTGTCAGGTTTCGCTTGGCACATGTCACTGGAATAACTGACGTTTTTATTCATCCCAGCTCAGTTTCTCCATAAAATCCGGCTGCAAGCCAGCGATAAATTCCGCCATCAGCCGCCCGGCGCGCTGGATGTCCTTGATTGCCACCACTTCCACCGGCGTGTGCATGTAGCGGATGGGGATCCCCAAGGCCACGCTGGGGATGCCCTCGGCGGTCACTTGCGTGGCGAAGGCGTCCGTGCCTGTGTGAAGCGGGGTGATCTCTACCGCGTGAGGGATTTCCAGCCGCTCGGCCAGTTCCTTGAAGGCTTTGTGCAGGGCAGGATGGATATTCGGCCCCCGCATGATGGTAGGCCCCTTTCCGAGCGGGAAGGTGTTCCAATCGCTGGCGCCAGGGCCTTTTGCCCAGGAGGTGTCCACGACAATGGCGATCTGCGGCCGGAGTTGGTAGGAGGAAGTGTAGGCACCGATCAGACTGGTCTCCTCCTGAACGGTGGCGACAGCCCACACGTCCCAGACGTGCGGCCGGCATTGCAGCTCTTCCAGGCAGGCGGTCAAGGCGGCCACTGAGGCGCGGTTGTCCACATTATGGCCGGCCAGCGTTTCGCCGGTCAATTCGAGAGGCGGCTGGGCAAAAGAGACCGGATCGCCGACGTGGATCAGCTCGTCCACCTTGCGCGGCGGCAGGCCCACGTCCACGAGCAGGTATTCGAGCGGGACGGGGTTGCTGCCGACTTCAGGAGGCAAGAGGTGGGCGGGCGGCTGTACAACCACACCGGGAAGATCTTCGCGATTGCCTGTGCTCGTGGTGTGCACCGTGACAGGCTGACCGGGCAGGACGCGTCCGTCCATGCCGCCGATGGCGGTCACGCGCAGGAAGCCGCCTTCGACAATTCCGCTCACCATCAAGCCGATGGCGTCCATGTGGGCGGCAATCATGACCGAGGGCCGCGATTCCTTACCGGTACCCCGGCGCAGGCCGTGCAATGAACCGAGCTTGCTGGTGTTTATTTCATGCACCAGTGGTCGCCACTTCTCTGCGATGATCTTTGCGGCGGGGGCTTCGTAGCCGGAAAGTCCGGGAACGGAGAGCAATTCTTTGAGGAAGGGTTGGATGTCGGACATGGTTCGATTGGCAATTGACGGTGAGGGGTTATGGAATTGGCGTGGGCGTATCGCTTGGCGTCGGCGTGTCGGTGAAGGTGGCTGTTGGCGAAGGGGTAAAAGTGAAGGTAGCTGTCGGTGTAGATGTGAAAGTGGGCGTCGCTGTCGGCGTATTCGTGAGCGTGTGGGTTGCTGAGGCCGTCGGGGTGTACGTTGGGGTGGGGGTAAAGGTTGCGGTGGGCGTGGGTGTCAGCGTGCCGGTTGGGGTGTTGACGGGAGTCGGGGTCGAGGTCCCAGTCTGGGCAATGGTCGGGGTGAGTGGTGTCCCAGATGCTGTAACCGTTATGGTCGGCGTCTGGGTCGCTGGGCCGGGGGCAAAGTTCACTGCGATGAAGCCCAGGCAATAACAGGGCAGAGTCGCCAGGACGACGGCGGTCAGGATCAGTCGAGTGCGGGTGCGTTTATCGGCTTGGTTGAACACCCGGCTATGATACCATAGGATTTTGGGTGGCGAATGGCAGATGGCTGAGAGCAGCAAGCTGTACGCCATTCACCATACGCCAGCAGCCAAACGCGAGGTGCAATGATAAAATAGTCTCGTGATCCCTCTCCATCTCAAACTCTCCGGTTTCCTCTCTTACCGCGAGGCCGTCGAAATAGATTTCACCTCCTTCGATCTAGCTTGTATCTCTGGGCCGAATGGCGCGGGCAAATCCTCGCTGCTGGACGCCATCACCTGGGCACTCTTCGGGCAGGCGCGCAAACGAGACGAGTCGCTGGTCAATCTGCAGGCCAAAGCGGCGGAGGTGGCGTTTACCTTTGGCTACGAGGAAAATATTTATCGTGTCATCCGCAGCCTGCCGCGCGGCAAGACCACAGTGCTCGAGTTCCAGATTTTTCAAGATGGTGGAGAGTGGGGCAAAGGGCGTGGAGGGACGCTCCACGCGTGGAGACCGCTGACCGAACGCACCCTGCGCGACACGCAGTCCCGCATCGAGCAAATCCTTCGTCTCGACTATGACACCTTCGTCAACGCCGCCTTTTTCTTGCAGGGTAAAGCTGACCAATTCGCCCAGCAATCGCCGGGCAAGCGCAAAGAGATTCTGGGCAACATCCTCGGCTTGGAAATCTGGGAGACCTATCGCGAGCGCGCCGCCGAACGGCGCAAATCCATCGAGCGCGAGCTAGATTCGGCGGATGGGCGCATTCAGGAAATTGAGGCCGAACTTGCAGAAGAGGAGCCGCGCAAGCAGAAGTTGAAAGACCTCGAAGCGCAATTGAAGCAGTTGAGCGCGGTGCGCAAAACGCAAGAGACCGCTTTGGAAAATCTCAGGAAGGCTGCCGCTTCACAGCTCGCCGCGGAGAAAGCGAGGTTGGAGGAAGAAAGGCGCGGATTGAAGGAACAGGAAAGAGTAATCAGTGATCAGTTATCAGTAGTCAGTGAATTGAATGTACAAATCGAGAGTGTAAAGAAATCGCTGGTCGAAGCCGAGGAGAATATCGTCAAACGGAACGAGCTTGAAGAAAATCGCAACGCGGCGCGCGAAGGACACGCCAAGCTGAAAGCCGAGAACGAGCTGCTCAAGACCCAGATGGACGAACTCAAAGCGCGCATTAATCAACTCGAAGCGGCAGAGGGCGCGACCTGTCCCTTGTGTGGACAGGCGTTGAGCGAAGAGCACCGCCGCTCCACGCTGAAGCAGCTCAACGACGAAGGCAAAGAAAAGGGCAACTGTTTCCGCGCCAATCGGTCGAGCCTGGATGATCTCGGAAGGCGGATCGCAGATTTCGAATCGCGGATCGCGAGGTTTGCGAACGCGGAGAGGGAACGTCTGGTTTATTCCAATTCGATCACCCAACTAATGGAGCGAATCGAAACGACAAAGAGCTCGATCAAAAATTGGGAGGCCGTTGGCGCAAAGCGGCTGATGGAGGTCGAAACGATTCTGGCAGGTGAGGAGTACACCGCCGAAGTGCAAAGGCCAATTGCGGATCTCGATGAAGCCGAGCGGACGCTGTTCGACTTGCAGGAGCAGGAGAACCGGCTGAATCAGGAGGTCGGTGCGGCACGGCAAAAAGTGACTGTGCTGGATGACCTGCGAGCGCGCAAGTCGCGACTCGAATCCGAGCGTGCGGGGCTGGCCGTGCAGATTGGTCGCCACAAGTCGTTGGAGCGTGCCTTCGGCAAGGATGGCGTGCCCGCGCTGCTCATCGAGCAGGCCTTGCCCCAGATCGAATCCAAGGCCAATGAGCTGCTCGACCGCTTGAGCGACGGGGTGATGTCGGTGCGTTTCATCACTCAGGCGGCTTACAAGGACAGGCATCGCGATGATCTGCGTGAGACGCTGGACATCCAAATCAGCGACGGCGCGGGCGCACGTGATTACGAGATGTTCTCCGGCGGCGAGGCTTTCCGGGTCAATTTTGCCATCCGGCTGGCGCTGTCGGAAGTGCTGGCGCAGCGCAAGGGTGCGCGCCTGCAGACGCTGGTCATAGACGAGGGCTTCGGCTCGCAGGATGCTCAGGGCCGCCAGCGGCTGATCGAGGCAATCAACGCTGTACGCGGAGACTTCGCCAAGATACTAGTCATTACCCATCTGGATGAATTGAAAGATTCCTTTCCGACCCGCATCGAGGTCGAGAAGGGGGAGAGAGGGTCAACTGTGAAGGTGATTTAGAAACCACTTCTACGAAGTCGGAAGTCTCCCGACTTCTGTGCAAAATCGGAAGATTTTGCAGAGCGAAAGTCTTGCTATTCTCCCACATCTCTGTAAAGGTTCTATGAAGATCCTGCAAAGACTGGATATGGTTCGCCCGCCCTTTTCATGGCCCCTGTTGATTCGATAGCCCCAAACGGACAAGCCTCCGGGCATGAACCACAATCGTGGCAGCGCTCGACTTCCACGTAGGGCGGCTCACCCGGGTCAATTTGCATGATGGCATGGGTTTTGCAAATTGATACCGCCAAACAACGGCGGCAGGCCTGGCAGTTATCCAGGTTGATGCGAATGCGGATTTGGCGCGCCATGGTTTCTCAAAATACCAATACCTTGTCAGCCGCCATGGTCCATTCGCCTGCCAAATCCAGGTTGCCGGGCTGGACTCCCGCGACGAATTGTCCGGGCTCGATCCCGCGAGCCTCGATACATGTCCCTCTGGTGGCGACTTTGCCCCTCTGGGCAAGCGACTTCAACATGCGCTCGATGTTGTAATAACCTTCCGGGGTTTTCTGCCTGGCGATGGCGCAATTGACGCCGTCACCCATCAGGAAGATGCGGATTTCGTTCTCTGCGTGTTTGACCAAATTCAAGGCCAGGCGCAGGGCGTTATAAGGGCGTTCGCTACCGTAGGGCGAATCGTTGATGATGAACAGGTACTTTTTCTTTTCGGGTTCCATCATGGCGTGGTCTCCTTATCCTTTTTCTCGCGCACCGATTTTGCTCCGCTTTCCAGGTGCTCCAGCAGGACCTCCCGCATCAAGTCACAGGCCTGGGCTATTTTGGGATTGCCGAGCCGATAGTAGACATTCAATGCTTCTCGCCGCGTTTGGACGATGCCCTTTTGGCGCATGACGGCTAGGTGCTGGGAAAGGTTAGCCTGGCTGATTTGCATGGCTTCTGCCAGTTGGGTTACAGACCTCTCGCCTTTACGCAGGCGGTCAATGATTTCGAGGCGTTTGGGGTTGGCCAGCGTTTGGCAGATGCCGGCATGGAGAGCATATAACTGAGTTTCGGCCATTCGTTAACCTTGCCTTATTAGAATATTCGAATATTATAATGGCGTGCTCGGGATTGTCAAGATGATTGTTCCCACAAGTTGCCTTTCGTTTTTCGATGTAACCGAAGTCACAATCTTCCTCTTGAAATTGGTGTAAATTAGGAGTACATTATCGGCAGAGGCTTCCCATGAATCGCTCCCTCAACTGGCCGCTCCTGGCTGGGCTTGCAGCATTCATCTTCGCCCTCGGCGTCTTCGCCTGGGCGACCGACGCGCCCGCCTATCTAGGCCACGAGCCGTCCACCTGTAATAACTGTCACGTCATGGACGCCCAATACGAGAACTGGTATCACGGCGCGCACGAACGCTCCACCGACTGTACCGACTGCCACCTGCCGCATCAGAACGTCGTCAGCTACTATCTCTACAAGGGGTATTCGGGGATGAAAGACGTAATCTCCTTCACGTTCAAGACCTACCCGGCGGAAATCCGCGCCACCCAACAGACGGATGAAATCCTCCAGGCCAACTGCATCCGCTGTCACGCGGACACGGTGGATAACATTGTGACGGGGGCGCAGCCGTTCGACCGTTACTGCTGGAATTGTCATCGGGCAGTTGCCCACGGTGAGCGCGGCATCTCGCTTTTACCCTATCCGTATCAGGAGGAAGGCAAATGAAGAAATACACCAACCCTATCTTGGTGGGTATCATCGTCGTACTGGCTGCCGGGCTGACTGGCACGCTACTGTACCTGAAGAATCAACCGCCTCAGGAACGCGGCTTCCAGCCTATCGTCGAGATCGCCTCAATGGAACCGGATTCTTCCAAATGGGGGATAAATTTTCCCAATGAGTACGCGACGCTGCTCAAAACAGCCGATAACAATACCCCCACGACCTACGGCGGCTCGGGAAAATTCTCACACCTCATCGAAGACCCCCGTCAGGTGATCTTGTTTGCCGGTTATTCCTTCAGCAAAGAATACAACGAAGACCGCGGTCACCAGAACAGCCTGACCGACGTGCGCGCCATCAAACGGGTTGACAAAACGACCCACGCCACCTGTTACTCGTGCAAATCCTCGGATAACCCGCGCCTGTGGTCGGAAATGGGCATGGAGGCTTACGATGCCAAGCTGTTCAGTGAAATGACGCCGGAAATCAACAACCCCATCGGCTGCGCCAATTGCCACGAGGCCGGGACGATGCGCCTGATCGTCACCAACCCGGCGCTCGGGACCGCGCTCCAGGCCCAGGGCAAGGATTGGCGAACCTTCACCCGCCAGGAGATGCGCTCGGTCGTTTGCGCCAATTGCCATGTGGAGTATTACTTTGTCGGCGACAATAAAATCTTGACCTTCCCGTGGGCAAATGGCACGCGCGTCGAGGAGATCATCGCATATTACGATAATATCAGTTTTTCAGACTGGAAGCATCCTGGAGCTGAAACGCCGATGCTCAAAGCCCAGCACCCCGATTTCGAGATGTTCACCGCCGACAGCACGCACTACAAGGCTGGTGTCGCTTGCGCTGACTGCCACATGCCCTACCTGCGCGATGGTGCAGCCAAGTATTCCTCCCACGATATCCATAGCCCGCTCTTGAACCCCGAGCAAGCTTGCGGACAGTGTCACACCGACGTGGATTACGTGGTCGGGCGCGTCAAGACCATTCAGGACGAAGTCTACCGGACGAAACTCGCGGCCGAGGACGCCATCGTAGATGCCATCACTGCCATCCAGGCCGCTGCGAAAGTCGCGGACGTGGACCCGATCCTGTTGGACGAGGCGCGCACGCTGCATCGTCATGCGCAGTTCCACTGGGATTTCGTCTCGGCGGAGAACAGCATGGGTTTTCACAACCCCGAAGAGGTGCTGCGTATTCTGGCAGATGCCACCAATCTTGCCCGCCAGGCGCAAATGAAAGCTGCCCAGGCTGCCCATGCGCCAAGTATCCTGGAGACCGGCAGCTACTATACCTTGCCCAGCGTCCCGACGCCAGTGCCGTAAGTTTCCACGAAAACGCGCGAAGGATCACAAAAAGTTCCGCCCGGCTAAATCAACCGGGCGGATAAGTCAATCCCACGGCCCCTGCACCCATTGCTGGAGCACTTGCGAGTCGGCGACAGCGATACACCGGTTCTCGACGCGGATCGCGCCGCTTCGCTCCAGTTCACGCAAGGAACGCGCCACAACCTCGCGCACTGTCCCTAAACGGGCCGCCAGTTGATCCTGTGTCAGGCGCGTGCCTACCGGCCCGGTCAACTCGTTCTCAGGCAACTGGCTGATGAGACGCGCCAGGCGGTGTGTCACTTGATAAAAAGCCATCTCGCTGACTGTACCAACCAGGGCACGCAGGTTCCTGCTTAAGTTGCTGATCACTTTCTGGGCGAAATCGGGATTGACGCCCACCAACCGACGCAGACATTCCGGCGCGACCACCCAAACCTTACTTGCTTCGAGCGCCTCCGCGTTGACCGGGTTCCCGCCGCTGTCGAAGACGGAGACCTCGTTAAAGGTCTCTTTCTCCTGCGGGATACGAACGATGTACTGTCGTCCCTGCGGGGAGAGGCGATAGAGCTTGATGCTTCCCTGCCGGACAATGTGCAGCCCGGCGGAAGCCTCGCCTTCCCAGAAAAGCGTCTCGCCGCGCTCAAATGCCCGCAGGAACATGCACTCCGCAATGCTGTGCAGGTCTGGATGGTCCAGATGCTCGAAGTACTCGTTTTCTTTCAGCGCCTGGATTTTTTCCGCCAGGTCAACTTTGACGGTGCGCATTGTCCTTTATGGGATGCGG
>CAYZIQ010000127.1:0-8429 GCA_964478375.1 uncultured Chloroflexus sp.
TTTGTCCATCCTTTGTGCCAAAGGCAGAGCCGATGGTCTGGACGCGGTACTCCCATTGTTTGGTTTCGTCTGTCATCTTGCCTCCTTACAGCGCCAGCAGCACGTGTAGAACGATGTCGGCCGAGAAGTGGGAGAGCATCGCCGATTCCAGACCGCGGGTAAAATACAGGTAGCCGAAGGCGACCCCGGCCAGCCCGTTCAGCATGACCGCGCGCAGGATGATCAGCGGAGTGAGCGGAGTGAGCGGAGTGAGCGGGGTGAGCGGGGTGAGCGGGGTGAGCGCGGCAGTGGCTGGCAGGTGTCCCAGCCCGAAGAGCACGGCGGCCAGGATATTCGCGCTCCACAGAATGGCGACCGTTGGGCGGCCCTCGGCGGTGCGGCTGATGAACTTGCCCAGCCAGGCGAGGAGCGAAAGCATGAACAACCGCAGCAGGACTTCTTCGTTAATGCCCCCATAGAAAGAAGCCAGCAGTCCCTTCCACGCCGCGGGCTGTGCGGTCTGCAAATTCAGCGCGCCAGCGGCGCTGCCAAACTGGGCTTGCATGGCGGGCTGGAACACAAAAATATCCAGGAGGACGATCAGCACGGAGGCAATTACGCCCAGAAGAGTGCTCGGCAGCAGGATGGACTTGATGCGACCGGCCACGCGCTCGCCGGCTAGCCTAGCTTCGAGAATCGGAGTCCCGAGGCCGGTGCGGTTGGCAAAGAAAAGCCCGGCGGCAATCGCCGCCGCGAACAGCAGTCCGTTCTGGATGATTTGGATGGGGAGCAGCACGCTGAGCGGCATCGGGAGCGGAGTCTGCTTGAGGGCTTCGGCCTGCAAAGCCAGCGAGTAGGGGATGATGGCAATGACGCCCCAGATGCAGGCGGCAAGCAAAATCCAGAAGATTTTCCAGTTGAAGGGCTTGCTCATGTTCACCTTATCGGGTTCCACAAAAAGTGCGAGCTGTTTCTATCCTGGGCTGCTACAGCGCCAGTTGTTTCACGTGAAACGTTATATAAGTGAGAGGGTGCAGAAGTAGCGGGGGCTGTCATCCTGCAACTCTCACGTTCAGCCCTTTGTCTCGCGCTGATACAGCACATAGGAGTACACGACCAGGAACAGCGCCGAGCCGATGATCGGCGCCATGATGAGCCAGAAGGCGATCATGCCGCCGAAGAACACACCGGCGAATGCTAGTACGCCGGAGGCCATGAACAGGAGCGAGCCGACGCGATGCGTTTCGTCCCAGACTTTGTCGCTGGACAGCGTCCACGGTGTGCAGATGCCAATGAACCAGTTGCGCTTGGCCTTGCGCAACATATAGCCAATGAAGACGAACAGCAGGCCCAGCGCCGGCAGCATGGCCTGACCCATTTTGAAGCCAGTGTAACCGAGGTTCCAGACCAGAGTCAGAGCGTAGAGGTAGACCATGAAAGCCATGATCAGTGCGATGAACAGGTTGAAGACCTCGCGGAACTTGGCGATGTTGGCCTTGAGCGGGTCAATCTGCGGAATGGCCAGGAAGAGCAGAAACATCGCGGCCGAGATGACCGGCATCAGGAACACGCCCCAGAATTTGCTCATGGTGCCATTGACTTGATCGTTGACGTCCCAGTAGGAGGCCATCGGGTCGAGGAGCTGATTCCAGAGCAGGAGGCCGGCCAGGGCCGAGGCGGCGATCAGGACGGCAGCAATGATGATGGTAGCTCGGGTGGACATGACATTCTCCTTCGGGTTTCACGTGAAACGGCGGGCTATTTTTTGTCTTTTGGCAGGTTCTGCTGCGCCAGCGAAACCACGCCGCTCAGCCCGCCCAGATTCATCGTATCCACCGCACTGCTGGGAACGATGACCAGCGCACCTTTTTCCTTGAGGCCTTCGAAGAGCATGTTCATGGCTCGCAAGTGCAATGCGGTGGGATTGTTGGCATAAGCCTGCGAAGCCTCAGCAAAACTGGAGGAGATCTGCTTCTCAGACTCGCCGAGAATAACACGCGCCTGGCGTTCGCGCTCGGCCTGCGCCTGGCGGGACATAGCATCCTCCAGGTCCAGCGGGATGACCACGTCGCGGATCTCGACTGACTGGACAGTGATGCCCCAAGGCGTGGTGCGCTCGTCTATGATCTTCTGCAGTTCGGCGTCCATCTTGGCGCGCCCGATCAGTATATCTGCCAGGGACATCTGGCCGATGATCTCGCGCAGGGCGGTCTGCGCAGCCCAGGCGATAGCAGCTTTGTAATCGGCAACTTCCAGGGCAGCTTTTTCAGCATCCCACACCACCCAAAACAGCACTGCATCTACGTCCACAGGGACGGTATCTTTGGTCAGCGTTTTCTCGGCCGAGAAAGGCGTGACCATGACGCGGTGGTCAATCCAGTTCGCCAAGGTGTCCACAATCGGGATCAGCCAGAAGGCGCCCGGGCCAGCCAACTTGTGGAATTTGCCCAGCCGCAAGACAATAGCCTTTTCCCATTGCGAAGCGACTTTTAGCGCCATCAGGGTATACAATCCTGCCAGCATCCAGCCGATGACCCACATGGCCGTCCAGAAATCGCTCAAGACACCGTTTGTGGACATCAGGATTCCGCCGAGTGCAGCAACCAGCAGGCAGATTGCAAACAAAAAACCGGCGATGCCTGGAATGTGTACATCCGCCTTCTGACGGATTTGCGGTTGCAAGCTTTGAATTCTCGAAACAGTTGTCGGGGACATGGCATTCTCCTTTATTGGGTATCAAGTTCAGGGTCCGAAAGGTGACCGGTTTCTCGCCAGCGCGTCACCTGTTCTTTCAGAATTTCAGTCAACTCTTCGGGCGAGGCTTTCAGACGTTCGGCATCGGTCAGAAAGCGATGAGCCAGCGCCTCAAGAGCCTTCCGCCGGATGCTCTCCGTTACCTCAGGTGGCGGCATTTCCATGATGTAAGTGCCGCGTCCTTGCTGGGTGGAGATGACGCCGGACTCGTCCAGGATGCGGTAGGCACGCGCAATAGTGTTGAAGTTGACCCGCAACTCCAGGGCCAACGTGCGGACGGTGGGGAGCTGGTCGCCAGGCCTGATCCTGCCGCTGGCGATCAGCTCTTTGATGCGTTCCACGATCTGCATGTAGATCGGGATGCCAGAGCGGAAATCTATCTCGAGGTTCATAACCAAAATTGTATCATTGTATCATTGTACTAATTGTATACCATTTTTTGGCTTTGTCAAGCCCATTTTACGCCTCTGTTGGGGCTAAACCCCACTCAAAGACCTGAAAAAGCCTTCCGCTATGGCAAATTCTTCTCTCACCCGCCGCGCAGGACAGAAAGTTATTTTCAACAGAAACGCGTACAGCGGCTGTTTTGGCAGCTCGCCGACGACCATTTGCGGCGGCCTTCGAACCAGTGGTAGAATCATCGTAGAAGTTTAGATTCAGGAGATGAACTATGGAACAAGAAATCGGTACTTTTACCGTCAAAAAAGGGCTGGCGCAGATGCTCAAAGGCGGCGTCATCATGGACGTGGTCACGCCGGAACACGCCAAAATTGCGGAGGACGCCGGTGCGTGCGCGGTGATGGCGCTGGAACGCGTCCCGGCCGACATCCGCGCCCAGGGCGGCGTCGCCCGCATGTCGGACCCGGACCTGATCCTAAAGATCATGGACACGGTCTCCATCCCGGTTATGGCCAAGTGCCGCATCGGGCACTTCGTCGAGGCGCAGATTTTGGAAGCCATTGGCGTGGACTACATTGACGAGTCCGAGGTGCTGACCCCCGCCGACGAAGCCCACCACATCAACAAGCATGAGTTCAAGATCCCATTCGTGTGCGGCTGCCGCAATCTGGGCGAGGCGTTACGGCGAATCGGCGAGGGCGCGGCCATGATCCGCACCAAAGGCGAGGCTGGGACGGGCGACGTGGTCGAGGCCGTGCGTCATGCCCGCGCTGTGCTGGGCGAGATCCGCCGCCTGACAACCATGGCTGAAGAAGAGCTGATGGCCTATTCCAAGGAGATCGGCGCGCCGTACGAACTGGTCAAGGAGACCAAAGAGCTGGGCCGTATGCCGGTGGTCAACTTCGCCGCTGGAGGCATCGCCACCCCCGCCGACGCGGCCATGATGATGCAGCTCGGCGTGGACGGCGTCTTCGTCGGCTCGGGTATCTTCAAGTCCGGCAACCCGGCCAAGCGCGCCGCGGCCATCGTCAAAGCGACCACCCACTTCCGCGACGCCGGCATCCTGGCCGAAGTCAGCAAGAACCTCGGCGAGCCGATGGTAGGACGGAACGTGTCCACCATGCCGGAGAGCGAGAGGATTGCAGGAAGAGGCTGGTAAGAGCCAGTGTTCAGTAATCAGTCATCAGTGAACAGTCACTGATAACGAAAACCGATCACTGATCACTCGCGACCATCACAACTATGAAGATTGGAGTATTAGCCCTCCAGGGCGATTTCGCCGAACACGTCGCCATCCTCAAGCGCCTGGGCGTCGAGACCTTCGAGGTGCGCCTGCCCATCCATCTTGAGCACCTGGATGGCCTCATCATCCCTGGCGGCGAATCGACCACCATTGGCAAGCTTTCGGTAGATTTTGGCTTGCTGGAACCACTGCGCAAATTTGGCAAAAAGCACGCTATCTGGGGCACCTGTGCCGGGGCAATCTTCCTCTCGAAGGACGCCCGCCGCAGCCAGCCGCTGCTCAACCTGATGGACATCACCGTCCAGCGTAACGCCTTTGGCCGCCAAGTAGATTCCTTCGAGGCCGACCTGGACATCGAACCACTCAAACAAGCTACCAAAACGACCACGCCCTATCACGCCATCTTCATCCGCGCCCCGATCATCGAGTCGATGCAGGGCAAGGCAAAGACGCTTTGCGCCTTGCCGGATGGCCGTATCGTGGCCGCGCAGCAAGGCAAGCTGCTGGCTACCTCGTTTCACCCCGAATTGACGCAGGATGCGCGCTTCCACGAATACTTCCTCGCATTGGCACGTTAGCACGTTGACAAGTTTGCACGTTAGCAAGTTCCAATGTGTGAACCTGTAAACTTGAAAACACCGAAACGCCTATGGCTGTCCGTTCTCTCGACCTCCTCGACCTGCCCTCATTGCCACGCTACCGCCGCGACGTTCTCTCGCTCGATAGTGCCCGGACGTTGACGCGCGGCAATCCGCTTGGGGCGGCCGCGTTGCTGGCGTACCTGGACCCTCGCCGCCATATCTACACGGCCGTCTGCAGTGGGGATGGCCTATCTTTAATGGGACAGGTTGTCCAAGGCAAAGATGAGAACTTCGCACGCCTGACCTTTCTAGCTCCCAATGAATTGCTCGGCGCGGGTGAAATCCCCCTTCTCGACCATCTCGCCAGGCAGGCTGGAGGCTGGGGAGCGCCGCACTTGCTGGCCGAAGTGGACGAGCGGTCGAGGGCTTTCAAGTCCCTCCGCCAAGCAGGATTTGCCATGTATGCCTGGCAGCGCGTCTGGGAGCTGATCATCTCGACGCCTCCCGCAGCTGGAGACTGGCGCGCAGCTGCCCCGCGCGACCTGGTCGCTGTCCAGGGCCTCCACAGCCAGATCGTCCCGGCGCTGCTCCAACCAGTGGAGAACCTGCCCAGGCAGTTAGATGGTTTGATCTGCCATACGAACAATGAAACGCAAGCCTACGTTGGCCTGACATATGGCCCAGCTGGCATCTGGGTGCAGCCGCTGATCCACCCGGACGCCGAGGCGGTCCCCGAACGTATCTCGGCGCTTTTGCACGAGCTTCCCGACCGGCGCGAGCGTCCTGTGTACGTGTGCGTGCGCTCGTATCAGGCCTGGCTGGAGGGAGTACTGGAAGACCTGGGCGCGCAGGCAGGGCCGAGACAGGCCGTGATGGTCAAGCGGCTGGCGAAACCGCAGAAGGTCGAGGAAAAAATTCCTGCTATGGAAAAAGTCCTCAAGCCTGCCGCGCCGGTTGCAAGCACAACGGAAATGGTATATAGTGGTAGCCCAAAGAGCTACCATCCTGGTAAAGAGAGGAAATGAAAGGTAACGCCATTCAGAAAGTTGTTCGCAAGATCGCCGTGCGCGACCAGAAGAGCGATTTTGCTTACTGGCAGAGTCAGCCGCCCGCCACCCGCCTCGCCGCGCTGGAGGAAACCCGCCGGGAATACCATCGCTGGAGATACGGTGCTGAACCAAGATTTCAGAGAGTTTTTACAGTCACTAAACGATAACGGCGTCCGCTATCTGGTCATCGGCGGCTACGCGGTTGCCTTTCACGGCCACCCGCGTTACACCAAAGACATGGATGTCTGGATTGCAATGGATGCCGAAAACGCGGCGAACATGGTCAGGGCACTGGAGCAATTTGGTTTTGCATCGCTGGGTCTCAAGGAAGAAGATTTTCTCGTCGCTGGTCAAATCATCCAATTGGGCTACCCCCCCAATCGAATTGACGTGTTCGTCACCGTCGCAGGCGTGGACTTCGAATCCTGCTATGCCGCCCGCGTCCAGGAAAAGGTCGAAGGTGTTCTGGTCAACTTCATTGACCTGGAAAGCCTGAAACGCAATAAAATGGCCGTCGGTAGACACCAAGATTTGGCGGATGTGGAAAATTTGACGGAATAGAACGCCGGTAAGCCGCCGCGCTGGCGGCAGGAAATACCAATGACCCAACTCAAAATCACCGACGACCTCGACGCCCTGCTCAACGTTCTTCCTGAAAACATCGTCGCGGCCGTTTATAAATCCAACAATTACGACGATCTGCTCGAAATCATCCTCGACCTGGGCCGTGTGCCGACCGCGCGCTTCGTTGACCGCGAGGTTGTGCTGCGCGACAAGGAAGTGAACCGTGCCGAGATTGACTACGTAGATGAACGCACTGGCGAGTTCGACGCTGACAACCGCGCCGGACTCGAACGCACGCTGCATCGCATCTCCGCCATTCGCAACCGGCGCGGGCACATCGTCGGTCTGACGCTGCGCGTCGGGCGCGCCGTTTACGGCACGATTGACATCATTCAAGACATCATCGAATCGGGCAAGTCGCTGCTCATCCTCGGCCGTCCCGGCGTGGGCAAGACCACCCTGCTGCGCGAGGCCGCCCGCATCCTCGCCGAGTCCAAGCGCGTCATCGTGGTGGACACCTCTAACGAGATCGGCGGCGACGGCGACGTGCCGCATCCCGCCGTAGGCAAGGCGCGCCGGATGCAGGTGCGCGAACCCATGCTCCAGCACGAGGTGATGATCGAGGCGGTCGAGAACCATAATCCCGAAGTCATCGTCATAGACGAGATCGGCCGCGAGTTGGAGGCCGCCGCCGCCCGAACCATCGCCGAGCGCGGCGTGCAACTCATCGGCACCGCCCACGGCAACACCCTCGACAACCTGCTGCTCAACCCGACCCTTTCCGACTTGGTCGGCGGCATCGAAGCGGTGACTCTCTCGGACGAGGAGGCCCGCCGCCGCGGCACGCAGAAGACCGTCCTTGAACGGCGCTCTCCTCCCACTTTCGACGTGCTGGTCGAGATCCAGCAGCGCGACCGTCTGGCCGTCCACATGAACATCGCCGAGTCGGTGGACGCCTTGCTGCGCGGTTATCCCCTCCCGCCGGAAATTCGCTCACGCGAAGCTGATGGTCAGATTCGGATCGAGAAAGCCGCGCCCGGCGCGAGATCCAAGCCTGATTCGGAATTCCGCATCGAGAATGGAGAGCGGCCGCGCCGAACCCTTCGGCAGGGCTTCGACAGGCTCAGCCCGGCGGCTCAGGGCGACGCCGCAGCCACGTCCGCCGTTTCGGAGCCTGTGTCCATCCCCTATCCCACCTCGGCACGCACGCCCCTGCAGCCGGTGCGCGTCTACCCTTACGGTGTGGCCCGTAACCGGCTGATGCAAGCTGCCAAGCGGCTGGGCGTGCCGGCGGTGGTGGCGAGGGACGTGGGCGAGGCGAATGTGCTGGTCACACTGCGCTCGTACTACCGCGACCGTCAGCAGACGGTGATGGACGCCGAGCATCGCGGCATGCCGATCTACGTGCTGAGAGCGAACACGGTCAGCCAGATCGAGCAATTCCTGAGCGACCTGTTCAACCTTTCGGAAGTGCAGCCCCTGCCAGGCGAGCTGGAGAGCGTGTCGCAGCAGACCCAGGCTGCCATCGCCGCGGTGCTGAACGGCGAGCGTTGGGTGGACCTGCCGCCCGGCCCGGCTGCCGTGCGTCGCATCCAGCACGAGCTGGCACGCCAGGCGGAATTGGTGAGTCATTCGTATGGGAAAGAGCCAAGAAGGCACGTGAGAATCTTTAGAGAGTAGAGAAGAGAGAGTCGAGATTAGTCATTTCTGGCTGTCTCGACTCCCCAATCCAGAATCCCTACTCTCCACTCTCTACTTTCTACTCTCGACTATGTTTATCACCCTCGAAGGCCCCGAAGGCTCCGGCAAGACAAGTCACATCCCCCCTCTCGTGGAATTCCTGCGCGAGAAGGGTTATAC
>CAYZIQ010000128.1:0-8331 GCA_964478375.1 uncultured Chloroflexus sp.
TTTACCGGCCAGGACGTCCGCTTCACGACTAAAGGCGACACGCTCTACGCCATCGCCCTGGCCTGGCCGGGCGAGCAGTTCATCGTCAAGTCGCTGGGGACATCTTCGCCGCTCTGGAAGGGCGCGGTGGACAGTATCAGCCTGCTCGGATACGAAGGGCAACTGGCATGGTCACGCCAGGAAAGCGGCATGATCGTCCAGATGCCCGACCGCAAGCCGTGCGCGCATGCCTTCGTTCTGAAAATAAAAGGTCACTAGAGGAAGCATTATGATTCCAACTGCCCAAATCACCTTGCACCCTGACTTGCAGATCGGCACCGTAGACCCGCGTCTCTATGGCTCGTTCATCGAGCATCTGGGACGTGCCGTTTACGGTGGCATCTACGAACCTGGTCACCCATCGGCAGACGAAGATGGGTTCAGGCAAGACGTCCTGAAGCTGGTCCAGGATTTGAACGTCCCCATGGTTCGTTATCCAGGGGGAAACTTTGTGTCGGGTTACAACTGGGAAGACGGAATCGGCCCCCAGAGCCAACGCCCGCGCCGGCTTGACCTGGCCTGGAAGTCTATCGAGACGAATCAGGTCGGCACGAATGAATTTGTCACCTGGTGTCACAAAGCCCAGGCCCAGCCGATGCTGGCCGTCAATCTGGGCACGCGCGGCGCAGATGCCGCCCGCCATCTCGTCGAGTATTGCAACCACCCTGGCGGCACGTATTGGAGCGACCTGCGTACTGCCCACGGCTTTCCGCATCCGCACAACATCCGGGTCTGGTGTCTGGGCAACGAGATGGATGGCGAATGGCAGATTGGCCACAAAACGGCGGAGGAATATGGGCGGCTGGCGTGCGAAACCGCTAAGGTGATGAAGTTGGTTGACCCCAGCATTGAGTTGGTGGCCTGCGGCAGCTCAAGTTTAAGGATGCCGACCTTCCCGGCTTGGGAAACAACCGTCCTTGAGCACACATACGAGCACGTGGATTATATCTCGCTCCACACCTATCTGGGCAATCAGGAAAACGACACCCCCCATTTCCTGGCCAAATCCCTGGAGATGGATCGCTTCATCGCCACGGTGGTGAACACCTGCGATTTTGTGCGCGCACAGAAACGCAGCCCGAAAACGATCAACCTGTCTTTCGACGAGTGGAACGTCTGGTTCCATAGTCATGAAGCCGATAAAAAAGTCGCACCGTGGCAAATTGCTCCCCCGCTGCTGGAAGACCTTTACACAATGGAAGACGCTCTGGTGGTGGGGTGCATGCTGATCACATTGCTGAAACATGCCGATCGCGTCAAGATTGCCTGTCTGGCGCAACTGGTCAACGTGATTGCGCCGATTATGACGGTCAATGGCGGCACCTGCTGGCGGCAATCCATCTATTACCCGCTCGCTCACGCCTCACGTTTTGGGCGCGGTGTGGCGCTGCATCTTCACATTCAGTCGCCGGCTTATGAAGACCGAGAGTATGGGCAGATACCGTATCTGGAAGCAGTCGCCGTTTGGCATCCAGAAGCCGCGAGCCTCACCATCTTGGCGGTCAATCGCCATACCGCTGCGGCATTGCCCATCGCAGGTGAGGCCAGGGCATTTGCGGACTACTATGTCGTCGAGCACATTACTTTGACTCATCCCGATCTGCAAGCGCGCAACACAGCCGAGTGCCCGGACGCTATCGTTCCGCACAGAAATGGGAATGCCAGACTTGAGCAGGGGATTCTGCGCGCCACCTTGCCCCCAGCCTCTTGGAATGTGCTCCGGCTCAGCAGGTCACAGATTCAAGCGGGCAGTTGCATTTCTGGTTTTAGAGGTGTATAATAGGAGACGAAATGCCACAGACCAGATACCTTTTCAGCACCACAGACACCGTTCGTTATCGCTTCCCCACGCACATCAATGACCTCGTCATGGACCGCGCCGAGGCGGAGGTATCGGAAGTATTCATCGTCGTGCTTGAACCAGGCGAAGCGCCGCCACTGCACGTGCATGATGACACAGAGCAAATCTTCTTTGTGATGGAAGGCAACGGCTTGCTGCAAATCGGCGAATCGGCGGAGCGATTGGCGGTCAAGCCCGGCGACTTGGTGCGCATTCCACCGCATACGTATCACCGCATTTTCTGTGCCGGCACGAAACCGCTGCGCTATCTGAGCGTGGATTGCTTTGTCGGCGGACGGCCGAAAGATGAGCCGACCTGGGAGAGCCACGTGCGCGCGATTTGCGAGTTGAATGGGTGGGATTGGGACGAGGTAAAGCGTGAAACTTGAGGCGTGAAGCGTGTTGCGTATTGCGTATTGCGTAGAGCACAAACGGAACACGCAATACGCAACACGAGTTCAACAATGACACTCGACTTCTCTGCGTTGCTAACCCAATATCGCGCGGAACTCCTCGACCGCACGATTCCATTTTGGCTAAAGTATGGCATTGATTGGCAGAATGGCGGCATCTGTACCTGCATTTCCGATCAGGGCGAGGTGCTGAGCACTGACAAGTACATGTGGTCGCAACTCCGCGCCATCTGGACGTTCGCCGCGCTCTACAACCGCATCGCACCGCGTGCCGAATGGCTCGCGGTCGCCGAACAGATCTTTTCCTTCGTCCAGAAGTACGGGCGCGATGAACAGGGAAACTGGCTGTTCCTCGTGAGCAAGGAAGGCCAGCCCCTGCAAGGTGCGACGAGTATTTACACCGACGGCTTTGCGATCTACGGATGCACGGAATTTGCCCGGGCAACTGGCAGTCAAGAAGCGATCACCCTCGCCCTGGAAACCTACGCCAACGTGCAGCGCAAATTGTCTTGCCCCGGTTCCTATCCCACCGCGCCGCTGCCGATTCCCGCTGGCGCCAAAGCGCACGGCATCTCCATGATTTTCTCGCTGGTCTTTCACGCCTTGGGCTGCTACCTGAACGATCCGGCGATCATCAATGCGGGGTTGGAGCACGCCAATCAGGTGATGACTGTCTACCTGCACCCGGAGCACAAGCGGCTGTACGAATTCGCCGCGCTCGATAATTCGCTGCTGGAACTGCCGCCGGGACGCGTCGTGAATCCCGGTCACGCCATCGAGTCAATGTGGTTTATGATCCATATTTACGAGCAATCCCACGACGCGGCGCGCATCCGGCAGGCCATTGACGCCATCAAGTGGCACATCGAACTTGGCTGGGACGAAGAATTCGGTGGAATCGTTCTGGCGCGCGACGCGGCAGGGTCGCCGTGGGAAAAATTCCCGGAGGCGAAAATCTGGTGGCCTCATACCGAGGCGCTCTACGCGCTCTTGCTCGCCTATTTGCTTTCGCCAGAAGATTGGTGCCTGGAGTGGTTCCAGCGCGTGCACGATTACGCCTTCGCCCATTTCCCCGTGCCGCAGTACGGCGAATGGACCCAGAACCTGGATCGGCGGGGCAATAAAATGAAGACGACGGTGGCGCTGCCCGTGAAAGACCCGTTCCATCTAGCGAGAGCACTCATCAACAGCATTGACGTGTTAGAGCGTTTGGCGAATGGCGCGGCAACGGTGAATTGAGGCACTCGTGCCGGAACGATCGCCTTCTAGAGCATGGCTGCCCCAAGATCGCTGTCCAGCGCGAAAGGAGGTGCATTAAGCGAAGTAAAAACGCGGAAGAGTCGGTCCAAAAATATTCTCAAAGGAGAGGAGAAAAATCCAATGAAGACGCCTAATCTGAATCTAGCGCTGCGGTTTGTCGCCGCCGTCGCCCTGCTGGCGACCATCGCCGCCTGCGGCCCGGCACCCGCTCCCACGCCAACCGTCGCTCCGCCGACAGCAGTACCGGCGACCAAAGCGCCAGAGGCAACCAAGCCACCAGCGCCAACCACCGCGCCAGTCTCCAAGTACAAGGAAGCCCCGATGCTGGCTGAACTGGTCAAAGCCGGCAAGTTGCCACCCGTTGATCAGCGTCTGCCGGAGAAACCGATCGTCGTTGACGCCGCGGAAATCGGTCAGTACGGCGGCGTGTGGCGTCGCGGTTTTCTTGGACCATCGGACTTTAATGGCATCGCCCGCGTGATTGACGACGCGCTCGTCATCTTTGCGCCCGATGGCGGCTCGGTCGTCATGAAGTATGCCGAGAGTGTCACGCCATCGTCCGATTTCAAGACGTGGACGGTGAAACTGCCCAAGGGCGCCAGGTGGTCGAATGGCGATCCGTTCACCACCGATGACATCATGTTTTGGTACAAGGATGCCTTGCAGAACAAAGACCTGATGCCATCGCTGCCTGGGTGGATGACGAACAAAGATGGTTCACTCGTGGAGGTTAAGCAGGTTGACGCCGTAACCGTCCAGTGGATCTACAAAGACCCGCATACCACGTTCCTGTTTGAACTCGCCAACGCGGAGTACGGTGACAAAAACATTCCGTGTTTCCTGCCTAGCAATTTCTTGAAGCAGTTCCACGCCTCCTACGCCAAGAAGGAAGACCTCGACAAAATGGTGGCGGATGCCAAGTTCAAGACCTGGGCAGAGCTGTTCCGTCTCAAGATCAGCCCCTATGATACGCCTGAGCGCCCCGGTATGGCGGCTTGGGTCGCCGCGCCCGGTAGCCGGATCAGCGATCAGGTCTTCAAACTGGTCCGCAACCCGTACTTTGTCGGCGTGGACAAGGCCGGCAACCAACTGCCGTACCTGGACGGAGTTGACTTGAAGTTCTTTGCCGACGTGAACGCGCTGAACCTCGCCGCCATCGCAGGGGAGTTGGATGAGCAAGAACGCCACGTCCAACTCGTGAACTATCCGGTGCTCAAAGAGACCTCGCAGAAGACCGGCAAGTACAACATCTACCTCTGGTCGAGTCTCGGTGGCGCGGATGCGGATGTCATCTTCAACCAGACCTACACCAAAGATGCTGAACTCGGCAAGTTGTTGGCTAACAAAGATTTCCGCATCGCCATGTCCTACGCCATCAACCGGAAGCAGATTCAGGAATCCGCGTTCCTCGGCACGGGTGAGCCGCGCCAACCCGTTCCCAAGAAGGGTCATCCGTACTATCCCGGGGATGACTATGCCTACAAGTACATTGAGTACAATCCGACGCTTGCCAATCAAATGTTGGATAAACTGGGCATTGACAAGAAGGATGCGGAAGGCTTCCGCTTGTTCCCCAGTGGCAAGCGCGTCGCCATCGAACTCTCGGTGGTGGCGGTCTTTGGCTCCTGGCCTGACATCGCGCAGTTGATTGCCAAGGACTTTCAGAAAGTCGGTATCCAGTTGATCGTCCAGATTCGCGAGCGCGCGTTGCACTTCTCACTGCGCGAATCGAACGATCTGATGGCCGAAATGTGGAACCAGGATACGGCGGGCTTTCCTTTCACCGGCTCGACCAAGTACGATGTCCGCAGTGGCATCTATGGTAACATCACCTACGGCCCGCTGTGGTACAACTGGGTCAAAACAGGTGGCAAAGAAGGCATCGAACCACCGGATTACATGAAGCAGATGATGCAGTTGGTGGACCACGCCAAGACGGTTGGCCCAGCCGACCAAGCCAAGGACGCCCAGCAGATCATGAAGCTCTGGGTGGACAACATGGTCGAAATCGGTACCGTCGGCTTGACGGCGACCGATCAGGGTGTGGTGGTGGTCAACGCGAAGATGAAGAATGTCCCGCAGAACCTAACCAAGGACTGGCCCCTGCGCACGCCGGGCAATGGTCGTCCCGAAACATGGTTCTTCGTGCCGTAAGTTCTTGACACGGTGACAAGGCGACACGGAGACACGTAGGCAAGGAGACAAGGAGACAGAAATGCTCTCCTTGTCTCCCCTTCTCCTGTCTCTGTGTCTGGAAGGGTGCTCGCTTATGCTTCGTTTCATCGTGCAACGTCTGCTACTCCTACCAGTCCTCCTCATCTTTTTTTCCATGATCGTTTTCTGGCTGGTGCAAGCGCCTCCGGGTGACTATTTGACCAGCTATATCGCCACCCTTGCTTCGGGCGGTTCCTCCATCAACGAGGAGCAGGTGGAAGCGCTCAGGCAGCAATTCGGGCTGGACCAACCAGGGTATATTCGGTACTTGTACTGGATGAGAGGGTTGCTCAAGGGGGATCTCGGTTATTCGCTAGAATATCAGCGGCAAAATGCCGAGCTGATCGGCGAACGGTTGATGCCTACGGTGCTTCTGGCGCTTTTCGCTTTTGCTATCACCTGGATCGTGGCCATCCCGGCAGGGATTTACTCTGCCACCCATCAGAACTCACTCCTTGATTATGCCCTGGCGTTGCTGAACTATATCGGCGTCGCCACGCCGAACTTTATGCTCGCCCTGATCCTGATGTGGCTCGCCTTCGCCTATCTGGGCATCAACATCACTGGCTTGTTCTCGCCCGAATTTGCCCAAGCGCCGTGGAGTTCGGCGCGTTTCATTGACCTGCTCAAGCATATCTGGGTGCCTGGGGTTGTGCTGGGGATCGCGGGTACGGCGCGCCTGACGCGCGTGATGCGCGCCAACCTGCTGGATGAACTGAACAAGCCGTACGTTGTCACCGCGCGCGCCAAGGGTATGTCCGAATGGGCGCTGGTGCTCAAGTATCCAGTACGGCTTGCGATCAACCCGCTAATCAGCACGATCGGTTGGTACTTGCCTCAGTTGTTCTCGGGCAGCCTGATCGTGGCGACGGTGATGAATCTGCTGAACATCGGTCCCTTGCTGTTGCGCGCCCTGACCCAACGTGATATGTACCTTTCCGGTAGTATTCTGCTGATTTATTGCTTTCTCACGATTATCGGCACGTTGATTTCGGATATCTTGCTGGCGCTGGTTGATCCGCGCATTCGGATGGAAGGTGCGTAGACCATGGCAGAAAATAAAGTTGCCGAGACGCTGGCGTCGCAACTCATATCCAAAGCCGAAGAGCGTGTCTCGGTGGCATCGAACTGGCAACTGGTGTGGTGGCGTTTCAAGAAGAACCGCCTCGCCGTCCTCAGCGCCGTCATCCTCATGTTCTTCTACATTATCGTGCTCGTTCCCGATTTCTTTTCGACCCAGGATCCGGAAGCGACCGAGGCACGCCTGGCCTTCATCCCCGCGCAAGCGCTGAATCTGCTCGATGAATCGGGTATTCACCCGTGGGTGCCCGCGGTGGTCGGCACGCGCAATCCCGTGACTCTGCGGATGGAATGGCAGATAGACCCGGCGAAAAAGGTGTACGTTCGTCTCCTCGCGCCGGGATTTAAGTACTCCATTTTTGGTCTGCTGCACACAGACATTCATCTGCTTGGACTCGCAGACGCCCAATCGGAAGACAAAATCTACCTCCTCGGAACGGACCGCATGGGACGCGATCAGTGGTCGCGGATGATGTATGGCACGCGCACTTCGATGACGGTGGGTCTCGTTGCCGTGGCGCTGAGTGTGATTCTTGGCGTTCTACTCGGCGGCATCTCCGGTTATTTTGGGGGAGTGATTGACCTCATCATCCAGCGCTTGATCGAATTATTGCAATCCCTGCCCACCATTCCGATTTGGCTGGCGATGACTGCCGCGCTGCCGCAAAACTGGCGACCCGATCAAGTCTTTTTTGCGATCACGATCATTCTCGCCTTTATCGGTTGGACGACACTGGGGCGCGAGGTGCGCGGTCGCTTTCTGTCATTGCGCGAAGAAGATTTCGTGCTCGCCGCTGATCTGGCTGGTTGCAGTCGCCTGCGCATCATCACGCGGCACATGGTTCCCGCCTTTATGAGTCACATCATCGCCACGAGCACGCTCGCCATTCCGGTGATGATCATCAGCGAAACGTCACTGAGTTATTTAGGCTTGGGCATCCGTCCACCGGCAATCAGTTGGGGCGTGCTGTTGCAGGAAGCGCAGAATATTCAGACCATCGCCCAAGCGCCGTGGTTGCTAGTGCCGGGCTTGTTCGTGATTCTGGCCGTGCTGGCGTTCAATCTTGTTGGCGACGGGTTACGCGACGCGGCGGATCCGTACGGGCACTGAAGTATGAAGGCAGAAGTAGGAAGGCGGAAGTATGAAGGCAGAAGTATGAAGATGCAGATAGGAGGTTGCGGTGAGTAAAACGCAAGATGTTGAGTTGCGTACGCGAACGAAGGCGTTTGCTCTGCGAATCATCCACTTGTATGTCTCTTTGCCCAAGACTACCGAAGCACAGGTACTCGGTAGACAGGTACTCCGATCTGGCACCTCGGTTGGAGCGCACTATCGCGAAGCACAACGCGCCAAGTCAGACGCGGATTTCATCAGCAAGATAGAAGGTGCTTTGCAGGAATTGGACGAGACCGCGTACTGGCTCGAACTGCTAGTCGAAGCGAAGATCGTGGGAGAGGACAAACTCCTGCCGTTGATGAAAGAAA
>CAYZIQ010000129.1:0-8255 GCA_964478375.1 uncultured Chloroflexus sp.
AGCGAACTACTGTTGGGTGATGCACAGCACATCCCCCTCGCCACGCTCGGAGCGGAGGTCGCCGCGCGGACAATCACCTTGGCCGCGCCCAGCAAGACCTTCAATGTGCCTGGCTTGTTTTGCGGGTTTGCCATTATTCCGAATGACGAATTGCGCCAGCGATTCAAGAAAGAGGTCGAGCGGCTGACGCTGCACATCAGCAGCTTGGGATTGGCCGCTGCACAGGCCGCCTTTTCCGGCGAGTGCGATGACTGGCTGGCTGAGCTGTGCCGCTATCTAACCGCCAGCCGCGATTTCCTGGTAGCGTTCGTAAAAGACAACTTGCCAGGCATTCGTACCACTGTCCCTGATGCGACTTACCTGGCTTGGCTGGATTGCAAGGAGCTGGTGAAAAGCGGAAAGATCAGCGACTCGCCGCATAAGTTCTTTCTGCACAAGGCAAAAGTGGCTTTGAACGACGGCGCGACCTTCGGCCCCGGCGGCGAGGGCTTCGTGCGGCTAAACTTCGGCTGCCCGCGCGCCACGTTACAAGAGGCGCTGGAGCGAATGAAGGCAGCGTTGGAGGCTGGGTAGATTCCTCTATCCCATTCTCCCAGTCAGGTACGCCTCGGTCAGCTCTTCCTTTGGCCGGGTGAACATTCGATCAGTTGGGGAGAACTCGACTAGCTCACCCAACCAGAACAGGCCGGTAAATTCCGAAACGCGGGCAGCCTGCTGCATGTTATGCGTCACGATGACGATGGTGTATTTCTGCTTGAGTTCGCTGATCAGCTCCTCTATTCGCAACGTAGCAATTGGGTCGAGGGCTGACGTGGATTCATCGAAAAGGATCACTTCCGGCTGGACAGCCAGGACGCGGGCGATGCACATCCGCTGCTGCTGGCCGAGCGAGAAACCCAGGGCGCTCTGCTTCAGTTGATCCTTGACTTCGTCCCAAAGCGCGGCCTGGCGCAGGCTACGTTCGACGGTCTCATCCAATTCGGCGTTATTCCTGACCAGGCCGAGCACGCGCGGACCGAAGGCGACATTATCGTACACTGATTGCGGAAAAGGATTCGGTTTCTGGAAGACCATACCAACGCGCTGGCGCAGCGCGACCACGTCCATGCCCTCGGCATTGATATCCTGCCCCTCGAGCAGGATTTGGCCTTCGGCACGCGCGCCAGGGATGGTGTCATTCATCCGATTCAGACAGCGCAGAAAGGTGGACTTGCCGCAACCTGATGGGCCGATCAGCGCTGTGACGCGATGTGGAAGCACCTCCATGCTGATCTTGTTCAGGGCTAGTTTCTCTCCATAATAGAAGTTCAAGTCTCGAATGACGAAGATGGGGTTCTCGGCGTCCACGCATTCAATTTTACCGCATCCGTGTCATTGCGAGCCATTCTGTCCCGGAAGGACACCGGGACGGTGCGGCGAAGCAATCTCCTCACGCCCGGGGATTGCTTCGTCGCGAAGAACGCTCCTCGCAATGACATGGAAAAATACCTTATAATTTGACCGATGAAGTGCTTTATCTTTTTTACCCTTCTGCTTGTTTTCCTTTCCTCTTGTGGGCCAGCCGCCTCGCAATCCATCTCCTCAACACAAGCCTCAACATACATCGAAAATAAAGGCTCTGATACCATCGTCAACTTGGCACTGGCCTGGGCGGAACGCTATCAGAGTGAGCATCCTGAAGTTAGTATTTCAGTGACAGGCGGCGGGTCCGGGACAGGCATCGCCGCGCTGCTCAATGGGACGGTGGATATCGCCAACGCCTCGCGGCAGATCAAACCCGAAGAAATGCAGGAGGCGCAATCCAAGGGGATCAACCCGGTGGAGTACATCATCGCACGGGACGCCATCGCCGTGATCGTCAATCCTGAAAATCCGGTCAAAGAGTTGACCTTGCAGCAACTCTCCGACATCTACAGCGGGAAGATCAACAACTGGCGCGGTGTCGGCGGCGAGGATCGCCCCATCGTGCGCCTGTCGCGCGAGACCAATTCCGGCACGCATGTCTACTTCCTGGAGACGGTGTTGCGCCTGGGCGAAAAGAATAGCAAGACGCTCTTCTCGACCGACACCCTGCTTCTGCCCTCCTCGGAGGGCATCATCAATGAGGTGCGGCAGAACCCGAACGCTATCGGCTACGATGGGCTAGGGTATGTGCCAAAAGACTTGAAGATGATCGCCATCGCCCGCCAGCCAAGCGATTCTTATGTTTTGCCGTCCATTGCGACGGTCAATGACAACTCTTATCCCATCGCCCGCGACCTGTACATGTACACGGCTGGCAAGCCGAACGGCGCGGTGGCGGCTTACCTGGATTGGATCATGCACTCGGACGAAGCCCAGGCGATTGTGGCGGAACTGGGCTTCGTGCCGATCAAATAGCCCTCACCCCTGCACCCCTCTCCCGATTTCGGGAAAGGGGATGAGGGTGAGGGAGGAGCAGCATGGATAAATCTCTCTCCTGGCGCGAATATGTTATCACCCGGGCCATCAAAGCTTCGGGCTACTCGGCCATTGTCTTTGTTGCCCTCATTTTCTACTTCTTGCTGCATGACGGCTTGCCGGCGCTCAGCGAAGTCCCGCTCGCCGACCTGCTCGGTCAACGCTGGTACCCTATCGAGAACTACTTCAGCATCCTGCCGCTCATCACTGGCACACTTATCGTGACCCTCGGTGCGATGCTGGTTGCCATTCCCCTCGGCATTGGGACGGCGGTCTTTATTGCTGAGATCGCCCCGCGCTGGACGCGCGATATTCTCAAGCCTCTTGTGGAATTGTTGGGTGGACTGCCCTCGGTCGTGCTTGGTTTCCTGGGGATCCTCATCTTGGCGCCATTCCTGCGGGTCTTTCTCAACCTGCCAACTGGTCTGACCGCCCTGGCAGGGTCGTTACTCCTGGGCGGGATCGCTATCCCAACTATCGTCTCGATTGCCGAAGACGCGTTGGACGCCGTCCCGCAGAGTTACCGCGAGGGTGCCTGGGCTATCGGCGCGACGCGCTGGCAGACCATCTGGCGGGTAACCCTGCCCGCTGCTCGCTCCGGTGTGCTGACGGCGGTCATGCTCGGCCTCGGCCGCGCCATCGGCGAGACAATGGCCGTGATGATGGCCACGGGCAACGCGCCGGTGCTGGCGGTGAAGCTAACCTCACTCTTCTCGCCCGTCCGCACAATGACGGCGACGATTGCGGCCGAGATGGGTGAGGTGGCAAGTGGCAGCGTGCATTATCACGTGCTGTTTTTTATTGGGCTGGTGCTGTTCCTGATCTCGCTGGCTGTCAACGTAGCGGCTTCTGCGGTCGTCTTCCGACAGAAGAAGCGGGCGGAGCGCGTGTTATCATGAAAAAAAACGCCTTTTCCAATCGCGTTCTCACCCAGCGCCTCGGCTTTTCCCTGCTGACGCTGGTCGCTCTTTTCACTGTCATCCCCATCCTGGCAGTCATCGCCTATATCGTCGCTCAGGGCGCGCCAGCTATTTCGTGGGAGTTCCTGGCTGGCTTCCCGCGCGAGGGAATGCGCGCCGGAGGCATCTTACCTGCTATCGTCGGCACATTCTACTTGACGCTCGGCACGGCAATTTTTTCTGTCCCATTGGGGGTGGCGGCGGCGATTTATCTGGCCGAGTACGCCCGCGAGAACTGGCTGACGCGGCTGATCCGCATTGCCATCATCAACCTGGCAGGTATCCCATCGGTGGTCTACGGGTTATTTGGGCTGGGACTGTTCGTCTTCTTTCTGAGATTTGGCACCAGTCTCCTCTCCGCCTCGCTAACGCTTTCGATCATGACTCTGCCAGTCATCATCAGCGCCGCGGAAGAAGCTCTGCGCGCCGTGCCGCAGGCTTTCCGTACGGTCAGTGTTTCGCTGGGCGGCACGCGTTGGCAGACCATCCGTCGCATCGTGCTGCCGCAGGCTTTGCCGGGCATCATCACCGGCGTCATCCTCGGCCTGGAACGCGCCGCCGGCGAGACCGCGCCCATCCTTTTCACGGGCGCGGCCTTTTTCCTGCCTCGCTTGCCCAATTCACCTTTCGATGCCACGATGGCCTTACCCTACCACCTGTTCGTTGTTTCCACCCAGGTGCCAGAGATGCCGATCCAGATTCAGTATGGCACTGCCCTGGTGCTGATTGCCTTCGTGCTGGGCATGAACCTGATCGCGACGGTGATCCGCTCGCGGGCGAGAGCCAAGAGGCAGTGGTGAAGCGATCAGTGGTCAGTGATGAGTCGTCAGTGAGGAGGTTGCTGTGACAGTATTGAACAGAATTGCCTATTTCCAAAATCGGCGGGACGAAGTCCCCAATCAGGAACTTGCCAGAGAACTGGCAGAGTCGCGGAACAGCGAAGGAGTCCACGAGATTGCCGAGAATCTCTGGAATAAAGACCGCAACGTTGCCAACGACTGCATCAAGGTTCTGTATGAGATTGGATACCTCGCCCCGGAACTGATCGCAGGATACGTGGATGATTTCCTGAAGCTCATGCAGAGCCGCAACAACCGCATGGTTTGGGGCGTGATGCTGGCCTTGTCCACGATCGCGGCGCTGAAAGCCGACGAGATCTATCCGCATGTTGGAGAGATCGAAAAGGTGATGGAAAACGGTTCGGTCATCACCGTGGATAATGGTGTCAAAATCCTGGCACTCGTGGCTTCGAAAAACGAGGCATATCGCGCCCGGATATTTCCCTACCTACTCGACCATCTTGCTACTTGTCGCCCCAAGGATGTGCCCCAGCACTCCGAGAAAACGCTGGCGGCGGTGAGCGCACGCAACAAAGCCGAGTTCATCGCCGTATTGCAAAAAAGAATGGTTGATCTGCAGGGTGCCCAAGTGTCGAGGGTGAAGAAGGTTATTTGGGAAGCGGGAAAGAAGTGATCCCGTGTCATGTTATCCCGTGCCATGTGCGAGATGAAAGGAGTGTGAGATGCCGCTGATAAAAAGGTTCGAGGACATTCTGGCATGGCAGGAAGCGCGCAAGTTGGCGCGAGATGTTTACGGCATGACTCGCGAGGGCGCATTCGCCAAGGATTTTGGGCTGCGCGACCAAATTCAACGTGCGGCAATTTCAGTGATGACGAACATCGCTGAAGGGTTCGATTGTGAATCTCATGTAGAGTTTGCCCGTTTTCTGGGGATCGCCCGCCGTTCAGCGGTGGAAGTGCAATCGTTACTCTATGCGGCTCTCGACATCGGGTATATCAGCGAGGAGGCTTTCAAAGCCGAGTACCAGCAAACCGAAAAGACTAAAGCTCTCATCGGAGGCTTGAAAAAGTCCCTCAAACCTCGCGCCTGACTCGTGACACGGGACCACTTGACACCGGAACACTTTATGGCCGAGAACAAAATAGTCATTCAAAGTCTATCATTGCAATACGCCGACGGCACCGAATCGCTGCGCGACGTCAGCATGGGCATCCGGGCCAACGCTATCACCGTGCTGTTCGGTCCAGCAGGCGGCGGCAAGTCCACGCTATTGCGTTGCCTGAACCGGCTGAATGACCTGACCGAGGTCAAGACCGCTATGGGCCGCATCCTGCTCGATGGTAAAGACATTCTCGATCCGAAAATAGACGTCATTGCTCTGCGCCGCCGCGTCGGAATGGTTTTTGCCCGCCCGGTCGTCCTGCCGCTGACCATTCGTGGCAACCTGACCTATGGTCTAGAGTTGGCTGGTGAGAAGCGCAAGTCTCGTCTGGACGAGGCCGTCGAGCGCAGCCTCCGCCAGGCTGCGTTGTGGGACGAGGTCAGAGATCGCCTCGGCGATCCGGCCATCGCCCTCTCGGGTGGCCAGCAGCAACGCCTGTGCCTGGCGCGCGTCCTGGCTCTCCAGCCGGAAGTTATCCTGCTGGACGAGCCCACCTCCGGCCTCGACCCGCTCTCGACCGGCAAAGTGGAGGCTTCGCTGCAAGAACTCAAAAAGGATTACACCGTCGTGCTGGTGCCGCATTCCATCCAGCAGGCCGGTCGCACCGCTGACCACGCGGCCTTCTTCTTGCAAGGTGAACTGGTGGAGTACGCCGAAGGAAAAGAACTATTTACTCACCCAAAGGATAAGCGCACCGAAGACTACATCGAAGGGAGATTCGGGTAGGAGCAAGCAGCACCTGCTCAAGCGAAGCAAACTATGTCCAATAAAATCCTCGTGGTCGAAGACGAACCCGCTCTCCAGGAGACCCTCGCCTACAATCTCAAGAAGGAGGGATACATCGTCGAAGCCGTAGGCAACGGCCGCGCCGCGCTCGAGTCCGCGCGGCGGATGAAGCCCGATCTGATCGTGCTCGACATCATGCTCCCCGAAGCCTCCCTGCTCATGTTGCGAAAGTATTGGACGACCCATCGCAACCCCATCTGGTTGTTTCCGTCCGTTCATGCTTCCCAGTCGCCCCAACAAGCCAGCCAGTTCATGCACGAGACCGGCGTTCAAAAAGCCTTTCGCGCCGCGTTGCGGGAAAGCGGGGTGAAAAAAGACGCAACGGTGCACACCTTGCGTCATTCCTACGCCACCCACCTCCTGGTCCTGGAAGCCGGCGTCAACCTGCGCGTGATCCAAGGCTATCTCGGACACGCCTCGCCTGAGACGACCGCCATCTACACTCACCTGACTTTCGCCGTCCACGCGCAAGCCAGCCAGACCGTCAACGACCTCATCGCCCAACTGTGGCTGTAGAACTGGCGGACATTTTTCGGCGATACGGCGCCGACTATCGCCAGAAGTACCCCAACCGCATTTTGCCGAGCCATCGCCAGGCGATGGCGGCGATTGAAACCTGCCGTACCGAAGCCTTGGGCGGACAGGTCTATGCCTGTCCCTCCTGCGGGGAGACGCGCTACGTCTATCACTCCTGCCGCAATCGCCACTGCCCCAAATGCCAGCAGGAACGCACCGAAGAATGGCTAACCTTACAGCACGAACTGTTGTTGCCCGTTCCTTATTTCCTGCTGACCTTCACCCTGCCGGAAGAATTGCGCAACCTGGCCCGACAAAACCAAAAACGGTTCTATCCCCTCCTGTTCCAAGCCTCCGCCCAAGCCGCTCAACAACTCGCAAACGACCCGCGCTACGTGGGCGGACAGATCGGCATGGTGGGCGTGCTCCACACCTGGACACGCAACCTGCTCTTTCATCCCCACGTCCACTATCTCATCCCCGGCGGAGGCTTGCAGGACAGCCGGTGGGTTTCATCTCGCCCCGATTTTTTCCTGCCGGTCAAGGCGCTCTCCAAACTCTTCCGCGCCCAATTCCAATGCCTGCTGCGAAAGTCGCCGCTCTTTGTCAAAGTCCCCAAACCGGTTTGGACAAAGGATTGGGTGGTCCATTGTTTGCCGGTCGGCGATGGACAGGCGGCTCTCAAGTACCTGGCTCCGTACATCTACCGCGTCGCCCTCAGCAACCGCCGTTTGATCGCCTTCGCCGACCACGGCAGCCTGGAGAAATCGCAGGTCACGTTCGAATATCGCACTTCCGATACCGGCCAACTCAAACGCTGTACCCTCTCCGCCGAACAGTTCCTCCAGCGTTTCCTGCAACACGTCCTGCCCAAGGGTTTTGTCAAGGTCCGTTACTTCGGCTTCTTCGCCCACAATCGCCGCTCGGCTTTGAAACTGGCGCAAACCCTGCTTTCACAACAGCCCAGCCTTCCACGCGAAGATCCGCACACGGAAACCGACCAAGCCGCGCCCGCTTCCACACTGCCCCTGTGTCCTGTCTGTGGCAAGCCAATGAATTTCCTGCGCGACCTGTCTCCCTGCGCTCCCCCGCGCCCCGCGGCGCGCTCGCCATGACTTGGCGTTTCTTTTCCCCTTTTTCCTCCTCAGGCAACGATCCTTTTTCGCTGTCGCCTCTTCCGATTCTTCCTCCCCATTTCCCCTCCTTGTTCCTGCCGCTCTCCCTTCCTGTTTTTCTTGTCATCTGCCTGCCACGAGTGTATAATCGCCTCCGGCAGGATGCCTTCCGCCAGTTTCACAGCCTTCAAATTCCAAACTCGCCCTAACTCACGGCGACCCCTGCGTGCGGCTTAGTTCAACTCGGATTGATACGGCGGCAACCAGTACCGCTCCTTTCGACTTCCATTCTTCCCGCCGTATCAATCCTTAATCGTTTCCTTAATCGTTAGGCGTTGCAGATAAGGAGGCAAATATGACATAGATTCTTGTTCGAGCAAGTGATAGTAGTCAGCAAGTAATTTGCATCCATAACAAACTTCGGTAGTCCCCCTTTTAAGAGCAGTTAGCACTTCAAAGGGATGGTAGACAGCAGTT
>CAYZIQ010000130.1:0-8242 GCA_964478375.1 uncultured Chloroflexus sp.
GCCGGTGCGACACCTGCCCCGAACCGCAGGTGCGGGGGACGGCAGGCTCAGCCTGTCAGCTCAGGGCATGGTCTGGCAGGAATATTCATCGGCGACCTGTTCGAGGCCTGGAGTGCCGCGGCGGACTTGTCCGCGCAACGCAATGTGGTCTGGAGCGATAAACCTTACCGCCGCGTACTCTCCTGCGCCCCGGCCATGTACGATGAACTGTGGACCGCCGCCAAGGCGATGTACAAGCTTGAACCGGCGGTTGCGGTCGGCGGGGAAGTCGTCATCTACGCCCCGCATCTGGCTGTGGTCAGCCACGTTCACGGCAAGTACATCTACGAGGTCGGCTACCACATCCTGCCCTATTTCCTGAGCGACTGGGAGCGCTTCAAGCACATCCCGCTCGGCGTCCTAGCGCACAGCACTCACCTGCGCGGTTCGGGCATGATGGAAAACGGCGTCGAAAAGCCAAATGTCAAAGTGACGTTAGCCAGTAAAATTCCCGCCGAGGACTGCGCCCGCCTGAACCTGGGCTACCTCGACCCGGCCGCGGTCCGCCCAGACGAGTGGCAGGGCCGCGAGGCCGAAGGCATTCTCTACGTCCCGCGGGCGGGAGAGATGTTGTATCGAGTGAGAAATTATTATCACATGTAGTGGCGACTTTAGTCGCTCTGAACGACTGTCGTAAATTAACACGCATAACCTGACAAAAGATATTCGCGTTGAGCGGAGCGTGAGCGAAGTCGAGGGTGATAAAGCGATCCTCTCGAAAGAGGTGAAAATTGGTTTGCTCGCTGTCCTTTGGTTGTGGCGCACAAATCACACCTCGCTCAGACACTCGCTCGCTATGGCAAGGAATAAAAAGGAGCTCTCATGAAATACGGCCTCAACATCAAACCAGACGCCGCGCTGGACTTTCTCTCTCTCGGCGCGCTGGTGCACCGCCTCGACCCGGGCGCCGTCCCCTTCCGCAAAGCGACCGAGTGCCAGATTCACGTCAGCGGCGGGGAGTTCAACGTCGCTGCCAACCTGGCTGACTGCTTCCGCCTGAAGACCGGCATCGTCACCGCCATGGTGGACTATCCCATCGGCGACCTGATCGCCGAGCGCGTGCGAGCAATGGGCGTCAAGCCGTTCTACAAACAGTTCGAGCACAACGGCGTCAACGGCCCGAACATGGCAACGGTCTACAGCGACCGCGGCTTCGGCGTGCGCGCCCCGGTTGTGTTCTACAACCGCGCTAACGAAGCCGCGGCGCAGCTCAAGCCGGGCGACTTCGACTGGGGGGCCATCTTTGCGAACGGCGTGCGCTGGTTTCACAGCGGAGGGATCTTCGCTGCCCTCTCCGCCACCACCGGCGAGCTTATCATCGAGGGGATGAAGGCCGCCAAGGCCGTCGGGGCAGTGGTCTCGTTCGATCTAAATTACCGCGCCAAATTGTGGAACATTTGGGGCGGACAGGAAAAAGCCGCCTCCATCCTGAGCCGCATCGTCGAAAACGTGGACGTGCTGGTGGGCAATGAAGAGGACCTCCAGCTTGGACTCGGCCTGGGGGGGCCGGAAGCAGGCTCACGGTCTATCCTGAGCCGAAGCCCTGGGCGAAGCGAAGGGTCCGGCCTCGATCCGAGTGTCTTCTTCGGGATGATCAGCAAGGTAGTGGAGAAGTTCCCTCAGATCAAGGTCGTTGCCACCACCCTGCGCGAAGTCCACTCGACCAACCGGCATTCGTGGGGCGCGGTGGCCTGGGTAGACGGCCAGTCGTACGTCTCCCCGACCTGCGAGCTGGAAGTTTACGACCGGGTTGGCGGCGGGGATGGCTTCGCCTCGGGCTTCTTCTATGGTCTGCTGACTGGCGAGCCGGAGCAGGAGGCGGTGAACCTGGGCTGGGCGCACGGCGCGCTGCTGACCACCTTCCCCGGCGACACGACCATGGCGACCGTGGAGCAGGTGCGCGCCTTCGCCAAAGGCGGCTCGGCGCGCATCCAGCGGTAGCCAAGATTTTGGAAGTCTGGATGACCGGAGAACAGCGCCCATGAATTCACGCGAACGAGTGTGGCGATCACTGAACCATCGAGAGCCAGATCGCGTGCCGTTCGATCTGGGTGGCACAGGTTTGAGCACCATCCACGTTGCTGCTTACCAGAATCTACGCCGATACCTGGCTCTGCTCACAGTCAAACCCCGCATTGCGTTCATCGCAGAGCAATTAGCCTTGGTAGACGAGGATTTAGCCGAGCGGCTTCAAACCGATGTACGGATGGTAATTCCGGGCGCAGCAGCGGCGTTTCGGTATGCCTTTCGAGACGAGGGCGCGTACCAGGCGTACACTGACGAATGGGGGATTGGCTGGCGCAAGCCCAAAGATGGCGGCCTTTATTACGATATGTACCACCACCCGCTGACGGATGCCACCTCGCTGGCTGAACTGAGAGCCTATCCTCTCCCCGATCCGCTCGACGCCGGGCGATTTGCAGCCCTGCGCTCCCAGGCGAAGGCAGCGGCTTCCAAAGGGAAGTGTGTTGTCCTGGCTGGACCTTGCGCCGGGATCACTGAAGTCTATTCATGGATGCGGGGGTATGAGCAATTTTACATTGACTTACTACTCAACCAGGATTTCGTGGCCTATATGCTCGACCGTCTGCTGGAATGGAAGTGTGCCTTCTGGGAGCACGCTCTCGAGGAAATCGGCGACTTGGTGGATGTTGTGATCGAAGCAGACGACCTGGGCGGGCAAGCCGCACCGCTTATGTCGCCCAAGACTTACCGCTGTCTGATCCAGCCGCGTCACAAGCGACTCTTTTCATTCATCAAGGAACAGGCTCCAGTCAAGCTGTTCTATCATACTTGCGGCGCGGTGCGCGCCCTCATCCCTTATCTCATTGATGCCGGGATTGATATTCTCAACCCTGTGCAGATCAGTGCGCCGGGCATGGATTTGCTCGAATTGAAGCGCGAATTCGGGCGCGACCTTGCCTTCTGGGGCGGCGGTGTGGATACTCAACGGGTGTTGGGTACCGCCACCCCTCGACAAATCAAGGAACACGTGAAGCGAAACATCGAGGCTCTGGCTCCCGGAGGCGGCTTTGTCTTTGCTGCCGTGCACGACATCCAGGCAAACGTCCCACCGGAGAATGTCATGGCGATGTGGGAAGCCTGGCAAGCCTACGGCCCCCGTCCGGTTCTGCCGGAATAGTGTAGCACCTTTAGAACTTAGTGGTTCAGGGTGTACGCCTGAATCCTTTTCAATTGCGTAACTTCTGATCTTATGAAAATTGTGTACCTGGCTCAAATAACAGGTGGCAGGAGGAAGTTATGGATAAGATGAAGGCTTATGTTTTCAAGGGTATCGGCAACCTCGTCTACGAGGAAAGGCCGATCCCTCACGTCAATGAACCGGACGATGTGTTGCTCAAAGTCAACGCCGTGGGCATTTGCGGCTCGGATTTGAAAATCATCGAAGGCAAACATCACTTCAAGCCGGATACCGTGTTGGGACACGAGTTCTGCGGCGAGGTGATCGAGGTCGGTTCGCACGTGCATCACGTCAAGATCGGTGACCGGGTAGCGGTCGACAACAACATCCGCTGCGGCTTCTGCTCCTTCTGCCGCATGGGGCTGACCAGCCAGTGCGTCGAAATCAAGACCAGCGCCCTGGGCGTGATGCGCGACGGCGGCTACGCCGAATATTGCCTCATCCCCGAAAAGCAGTGTTACGTGCTTCCAGACGAAATCGACGACATCCTTGGCACCCAGGTCGAGACCCTGGCGACGGTGGTTAACGGCATGAACACCCTGCTGATGCTGCCTTACGACTACGTGCTCATCCTGGGCTACGGGCCAATCGGCTACCTCTTTGCCCAGCTTGCCAGAAACATCGCCGCCAAGGTAGCCGTGACCGAGATTGACCCGTTCCGCATCGGTGTGGCAAAGGAGTGCGGCCTGACAGTCTGGAATCCACTCGAGGTGGACGTGGTCGAGAAGATCACCGAGTTCACCTACGGACGCAAAGCGGATATTGTCATCGAAGCCACCGGCAACGCCTTCGAACAGGCGCTGCAGTGCGTCACCCCGGGCGGCAAGGTGTTACCCTTCGGCATGGACTCGTCCATCCAGGCCACCGTCATCCCGAACGAGGTTACCCGCTGGGCAACCAAGATCCTCGGGCTGTACCTCGGCCAGAATACGATGGTGCCGTCCATCCGCATTTACCAGGAGAAGCGCCTGAACATGGGACCGTTCTTCACCAAGGTCATCCCGTTCGATGAGGGCCTCGGCGCGTTCGACATGCTAGGCCTGGATATGAAAACGCTCGAACACAAGCCCAAGAGTGCCATGAAGATCGTAATGAAGATGTAATTCCTCATCCTGCTCCTCTTCTCGCAAAACGTTCCCGATGCGGACGAGAGAGGAGGAGGCGAGGGTAGCTGAAAGGAATATCAAATGTCAAACACGAACATACCCAGGGGTTTTCTCCCCACTGATCAGCCAGACCTGTTCTTCGAGGACAACGAAGTCGGGCGGATGAAGAAACAGGTGTGGGATGCCAGCGACGAAGAAATTGATGCCATTCTGGCCGATTACGGCATCCCCTCGCCGGTGGAGTGGGGCAAGCCCGGTTCGTACATCCAGACCACTACTCGCTGGCAGGTGGAGGCCAACCGCAAAAAGAACGACATTGTTTTCATCCCGGTCGGCTGCACCGAGCTGCACGGACAACACCTGCCCAGCGCGGCGGACACGCTCTACGTCAGCGCCATCTGCGAGGGGGTGCGGCGCTTCACTGCCAGGCGCGGCGCGCCAGTCAACCTGGCGCTGCCCCCCCTGATGTACGGCGGCCACCCCTACCACCACATGGGCATGCCTGGCACGGTCATCGTCCGCGAGCACGTGGTGCGCGAAATGATGATCGATGTGATGCTCGGCCTGTGGAACGATGGTTTCCGCAAGCAACTCATCGTCAACAATCACGGCCAGTTGTGGATGTTGGAGTCGGCGGTGCAGGAGTTCGTCAAGCGCTACCAATTGCCCGGCGTCTTCCGCGTGCTGGACTGGCACCGCGGCGTGCGCGAGTTCTTCCGTACCGACGAGCGCGGCGGGCAGATGAGCACGGACTTCGTCCACGCCGACGAATCCGAGACCTCCCTCAGTCTGCTGCTGCACCCGGAGATGGTAAACATGAGCTACGCCGTGGATACCGAGGGCAAGAGCTACCTACCCGAGGGCCACTTCGACAAGTCGGTTGACCCGTTCGGGCGCCCCAGTCGCTGGTCGGAGGGCGAGGGCCACTTCGCCATCGAGATCGCCGCAACGCCCGAGGGCGTGGTCGGTAAGGCCAGGGCCGGCGACGCACAAAAGGCCAAGCGCCCGATAGCTGCCATCCTGAAGTACCTGACCCTGTGGAACGACCATGTGCTGGCAGCCTTCCCACCCGGTGCGGTCCCGCCAGTGGAGGAAGTCACCCTGCGCACGGCCAAAGACATGGAACCCTATCTGCGCGAGCCGCTCAGCCCGGGCTGGAAGCCGGTCTACGGCATCCCGCGCATCGGCCAGGGGACGGAAGTGTAGCGCTGGTCGAGTAGGGCGTTGCGGGGTCTCGACACCTGCACTTGCACCTGCGCTACAAGTGCAGGTGCAAGTGTACGCCCCTGCGGGGCTACTCGACCACCGCAATGCCCGTATCGAGACCAAGCGATCAAATCACTTGAGGACTTGTTTACAAGGAGAGAGGATCATGAAAGGCAAAATGCCAGGCGTGACGCTGATCGCCGATTGGGACCCGAAGCCGGGATTCAAGCTGGGCGCGAAGGACATCGAAGGCCGCCAAACCTATTTGGGCAGCCAGGTATGGCGCAACCCGCGGCTCGAGATCCGCGAGTATGACATCCCGGCGCCCGGCCCCGAGGAAGTGCTGATGGAAGTCAGGGCCTGCGGCATCTGCGGCTCGGACGTCCACATGGCACAGGCCGATAAGGATGGCTACATCTTCTATCCCGGCCTGACCGGTTTCCCGACCATCCTCGGGCATGAGTTCTCCGGCGTGGTGGTGGAAGCGGGCAGGAATGCACGTGACAAGCGCACCAACAAGCCCTTCAAGGGCGGCGAAGCGGTCACCACCGAAGAGATGCTCTGGTGCGGACAATGCCGTCCGTGCGCCGACGGCCAGCCGAACCACTGCGAACAGTTGAACGAGGTCGGCTTCAACGTCAACGGCGCATACACCCGATACATCGTCCTGCCCGCCCGCACGTTGTGGAGCCTCGAGCCGCTACGCGAGAACTACCCCGGCGAGAGCATTTTCGTTGCTGGCAGCTTAGTCGAGCCGACCAGCGTGGCCTACAATGCAGTGATCGAGCGCGGCGGTGGCATCCGCCCCGGCGACCGGGCCGTCATCCTGGGCGGCGGACCGGTCGGGATCGCGGCCTGTGCCATTTTGAAGCGCGCCGGCGCCTCGCAGGTCATCATCTCCGAGACCCAGCCGGAACGCGCCGACATGGCCCTCAAACTGGGCGCCGACTACCACGTCAACCCGGCCAAGGAAGATTTCGCCGAGCGCGTGCTGGAGATCACCGGCGGCATGGGCGCGGACATGTTCATGGAAGCAACTGGATTACCGGCGGTCGTCTATCCCGGCATCGAACGCGTCATCTGGGAAGGCCGCACGCTGAATAGCACGGTGGTCGTCACCGCCCGCGCCGAGGCCAAGATGCCGGTCACCGGCGAAGTGTTGCAGGTCCGCCGGGCGCGCATCGTCGGCGCGCAGGGCCACTCCGGGCACGGCAACTTCCCGCGCGTCATCGCGTGCATGGCCACTGGCATGGACATGACCCCGATGAGCACCAAGAAAATCAGCCTGGAAGAACTGCCCGAGAACATCCTCAAGCTGCAGACCGACCGCTCGGAATGCAAGATCACGTACATCGCGGAATAAACCGCTGGTCGAGTAGAGCGTGGCGGGGTCTCGATACGGCAAAGAACGCCTACTCGACCACCGCCACGCTCGTATCGAGACCAAACCATGAACCTCTCCATCGTCCTCTCCACCCAACCCGCCCGGTTCCAGGCTGCCACCTTCAAGGGTGATCTGGAAGCCAACCTGCGGGGCATCGCCGCCCTGGGCTATGACGGCGTCGAACTGGCGATCCGGGACCCGAATCTGGTGAACCTCGACGAACTGGAACGGCTGACTCGCGCGTGTGGATTATCCGTCCCCGCCATCGGGACTGGGCAGGCATGGGGCGAGGAGGGCCTGTCGTTCACCGACCCGGACCCGGAAGTCCGGCGCGCCGCCATCGAGCGAATCGAGTCTCACCTTCCGCTCGCGGCCCGCTTCGGGGCAGTCGTCATCCTCGGCCTGATCCGCGGGGTCGTCAAGCCCGGGGTGGAGCATCAGCAGACCATGGACTGGCTGGTGGAGGCCCTGCGTGAGTGCGGCGCGGCCGCCCGTCCGCATGGCATCCGCCTAGCGCTGGAGCCGATCAACCGTTACGAGACGACGCTGGTCAACACCGCCGCCCAGGGCCTGCATCTGATCGAGTGCGTCGGCGCCGATGACCTCGGGCTGCTGCTGGATACCTTCCACATGAACATCGAGGAGGCGGATATCGAGGCGAGCATCCAACAATGCCGGGGGCGCATCTATCACTTCCACGTGGCCGATTCCAACCGCTGGTATCCCGGCGCGGGTCACCTGGATTTCAAGTCCATTCTCGCCACGCTGGAAGCCACCGGCTACGCGGGCTGGGTCTCCGGCGAGTTCCTGCCGGAGCCGGACGCCGAGACGGCGGCGGGGGAAAACATCCGGTTCCTGCGCCAGCACATCATCCAGCACTTGCCCGGAGCGTGAGGATTTTGGCAATTCAACCCCCAGACTTCCGAAGTTTCAAAGAAACCGGAAGTCTGATTTTCCCGCACTTGCGGGAACAAGGGTTTTCCTGTATCCTTATATCATACCGGTTAGGAGATTCAACATGACCGAACTCATCTGGCAGGGCAAATATGACGAAAATGGAAAACGCGCCGCTCCCCTGCGCGTGTCTCTCCCTTTTCAAACCGTAGAGACGGTCAACGAGTCGGCCATCGAGCGCCAGCGCATGTTGGACTTGTTCAGCGCAGGACGTGACCCTGACTGGCGCAACCGTTTAATTTGGGGGGACAAAAAGTATGTACTACCTTCCCTGCTGGATGAGTTTGCCGGCAAAGTGAACCTGATTTACATTGACCCACCTTTCAATGTGGGCGCAGATTTTTCGTTTAC
>CAYZIQ010000131.1:0-8111 GCA_964478375.1 uncultured Chloroflexus sp.
CTGCCTCGGGGGTGATGGTCACGGACTTGGTGACCGTTTCTTTGACGGTCGTCATCTCGTTTTCCTGCACCACCGGCATCGGGACCGGATGGCTGCATCCCGGCACCTCTTGCATTTCAGTTTCGATGGTGACAGGCTGCCAATCGGGGTCGGGCTTGTCCACGTCAATGGACACGTTCTTCGTCACCGGATCCGGCTGGAAGCGGGTCTGGGTGAGGGAGTTGAGTTTTTCCAGGTCCGCCGAAACGCCGAGGGCCTCGGTCGTCCAGCGGGTCAGCGTCACCTTCGAGAGGTTGCTGGCGAAGCCGGGCAGTTCGAAGAGAACGCCCGCAAAGAGGATTTGCAAAAACAGCACGCCCAGGATCAGGTAAACGACCGTGTTGGAGTTGGGTGAAATCGCCGAGAGGAACAGCCCCAGCATAATGGCCGCCAGCGCGCCCAGAAACATGGTGAGGTAGATTTCCAAGAAGGCAGGGAGGAAAACACCCTGCTTGGGGAAATCCACTTTCAGGCTGACCACCAGCAGGAAGAGCAGGCATTGCAGCGCGGCAAAGCCTCCCAGCAGCACCACCTTGGAGCCAATGTAGGGCAGCAGTTTGAGAAAGACCATCCGCTCGCGCCCGTAGACGTTGCGTTCCTTGACGATCTCATAGGCCGAGGAAAACAGCCCCAGCAGGACGGCGGCCAGCGACATGATGAACAGCAGCGCCTGCCCGTTCCCAACCACCGAGTAACTGGCGCTCGACGCGCCGCCGGCGAGTTTATCTGCCAGTTCCTGCGCGATTTCTGAGGCGGTATTCCCCACCAGCCAGTGAGACTCGGCGATCAGCACGACGAGCAACGCCAGCAGGGGCATGATCGCCAGCAGGATGGTGAGCAGGATACGGTCGCGCAGGATCAGATCGAAGTAGCGGCGCGTTAGCAGCAGGAACTGGCGCAGGCTGCTCACCCGCGCCCGGCCCGTGCGAGACCGGGGACCGGCTGACGGTCCGGCCTGCTCCGCCGCCGGCGCAGTCTTGAGCCGCCCGGCAACGTACTTCTGGAAGAACGAGGAGCGTTTGAACTTTTCCTCCCAGGTGATTGCTTTCTGCCTGGCCTGTTTCGGATCTGGGTCGCCGATGGCGGTGTAAATCTCGGCGAAGTCCTCTCCGCCCACCCCGAAGAATTCGCTCGCCTGGCGCGGCGGACCGTAGTACACCAGCCGCCCTTGCGACATGAAGGCCACCTGGTCGCACTGGGTGATGTTGGCGGTGGCGTGCGTCACCAGCAGGATGGTCTTGCCGCCATCCGCCAGTTTGCGCAGCGTGACCATCATCTTTTTCTCCAGGCCGGGGTCGAGGCCGGAGGTGGGCTCGTCGAGGAAGAAGAGCGGCGGGTCGGCCAGCAGCTCCACGGCGATGCTGGCGCGCTTGCGCTGTCCGCCGCTCAGACTGTTAATGACTTGGTTCTTCTGACCGGAGAGTTCCACCTGTTCGAGCACGCGGTCAATGCGCTGCTCGATCTCGGCATCGCCCACGTCGGGCGGCAGGCGCAGTTTGGCCGAATACCTCAGTGCCTGCTGGACGGTGAGTTCCTTGTGCAGGATGTCGTCTTGCGGCACGTAACCGATCTGGGCGCGGTAGGCATCGTAATTGCGGTACAGGTCTTCGCCCTCCACCAGCACGCGCCCGCGCATCGGCAGCAGGCCGCTCAGGGCTTTCATCAGGGTGGTCTTGCCTGCGCCGCTCCCGCCCACCAGCCCGACGAATTCCTGCGGGGCGCACGACAGGCTGACATCCTCCAGGATGCGCTTGTGCTTCGCGCCCTTGCCGACATCCCAGGTGAGTCCCTGCCCGTCGAGGCGCAGGCCGCGGCTCGCCACGAATACCCGCAGCCGGCCATCGCCCTCGTAGACGAGGCGGAACGGGCCGATCTGCACCAGATCCTTCGTCTGGAGCGGGTACGGCGTGCGGATGCGTTGGCCGTTGACCGAGGTGCCGTTGGTGCTGTTCAGGTCCACCAATTGCCAGCCGGCGCCGGCCTGCCGCAGCACGGCGTGACGCCGCGAGACGGCCGGCGCGGCGAGGTGGATATCCGCTTGCGGATCGCGCCCGATGGTGACCCGGCGACCGGAGACCGGCTGGTAGGATTGTAGCGGGATCAAGCCGGTGGTCGGCTCCTTGTGCTGACGAATGGTGAAACCCGCATCCATTGCATCTTCATGCGGCTGCTGCCTCTGCACCGCGGCCTGGAAGGTGAGCAGGGCCGCCTGTTCTGGTTTGCTGCCCAACTGGAGGCGCATCCCATCCCGCAGGATGATCTGTCGGACGCGTTCTCCATCCACGAATGTGCCGTTGGTGCTGTCGAGATCGGTGTATTCCCAGATCTCGCCGCGCCGCTCGATGCGGCCATGATGCCGCGAGACGCCCTCATTGGGAAGAACGATGTCGTTATCAGCCCCGCGACCGAGGCGGTAGATGTCGCGGTCCAGAACATCCTGCCGCTCCGGCTGGCCGGGGAGGTGGAGGAGTAGAATTGTTCTTGGTGGTGTCATTATCGGCCTCTGGATTGATATTCACATTGCTTGAGTAGTTTTACGAGTGTTTCCCACCCCTCTTCGGTAAGATGCTGCAACTCGACTCTTTTCGGTATATTTCCTCTGATAAATACTATATTCTTTACGAGATGAAGTAATTAGCTAAAGTACATATGCGGGAAAAAACGTGCTGAATTTTCACGGCGATATACCCCATAAGCGAATCGTTCCGTCCGCTGAGCCAGAAGCCAGGGTTTTACCATCTGGCGTAAAAGTTAAGCTCAAAACTGTCCCTGTATGTCCTCGTAAAACATTTAATAAGCTGCCGTCTGACAACCGCCATAGCCTGATCATATGATCAGACGACCCCGTAACCAAGATTTGCCCATCTGAGGAAAACGCCAGACTCGTTACATATCCATATTGCTCCATAGGATTCACCTGCATTTCACCATCCGCGACACGCCACACCCATATATGACCGTTAGAATCACCTGAGGCTAGGTATTTTCCATCCCGCGAGAAGGATAGACCAAGGGCAGTTCCAGCAACTGAGAGCGACAAAGAGTGTAACAAGCTGCCATCCGAGACCTGCCACAGCTGTACTTTATTTCCACTTGCCGCCGTGGCCAAAGTTAGCCCATCAGGTGAAAAAACCACATTAGCCACTCCACTTTTTACATCAAAGTACCTCAACAAGCTATAATCTGAAGCTTGCCGCAATCTAACGATGCCTTTTTCTGATCCCCAGGCTAGAATCTGCATATCCGGCGCTATATCTCCACTACTGATATAACTTTCTAGTGGCTCTTGCAAGTTTCGTAGAGAGCTACCATCCGCGACTCGCCAAAACTGAGCGTCGCCATACGATGATTCTGCAGCCAGAATCTGTTCATCTGGTGAAAAAACCAAGCTCCATACTGAACTCGTAAGCCCTTGAAAAGTTTCAAGGAGGTTGCCATCTGATATTTGCCACAACCGCACAACACCATCTTTTGATCCTGATGCTAGCATCTGCCCATCCGGTGAAATAGCTATCGCTACTCCATCTGCGGTTCCTTGCAAGGTATTCAACAGAGTGCCATCTGGCACTTTCCATAACCATAACGTGTTGTCCCCAAAACTTGAAGCTAGGAATTGCCCATCCGGCGAAAAAGTCACGCAAGTTACAACACCTGCGTACCAATTGCCCCATCCTCCATTCGTCGTGTTTCCTGTCAGAGTGTTTAGCATCCTTCCATCTGACATCTGCCATAAACGGATCGTCCCGTCATACGATCCTGAAGCTAGAATCTGTCCATCCGGTGAGAAAGCTACACTGTTTACAATATCTTCGTGCCCTTGCAATGTGTTTATTACAGTGCCATCAGATACTTGCCACAAACGTATCGTGTAATCCGCCGATCCTGAAGCCAGGGTTTGTCCATCCGGCGAGAAAGCCACGCTTGTAACGCCCCGTGTGTGTCCTTGTAATGTATTTATTGCAGTCCCATCAGAAACCTGCCACAGACGTATCGTGTTGTCCCAAGAACTTGAAGCCAGAATTTGTCCATCCGGCGAGAAAGCCACGCTCGTAACACCTTCTGTGTGTCCTTCCAGGATGCGCAATAGGCTGCCATCTGGGACACTACAAAGTCGTATCGTATTGCCATACGATCCGATCGCAAGTATTTCCCCATTTGGTGAAAAGGCTAAACTTTTTATACCTTCTGATGTATGCCCTTGTAATGTACTTAGAAGTCGGCCATCTGAAACCCGCCAGAATTGGGCTGTACCATCGTTTGCCACAGATGCAAGGATCTGCCCATCTGGCGAGAAAGCTATGTTGTCAATCCAACTATCTGATCGAATAAAACGTACTTCTTCAAATGAATTTGCACTATATAAATATATACCGATCGAAGAGGCTGCAGCTATAATACCGCCATCTGGGGAAAAGACAGCCTTGTTAATAGTTCCTCTACCCCATTTTGCTAGTTGTTCAACCCGATCAGCATTATCTGTTGTGATAACAGATGTTGAATGAAGATAGGGGTTATTTGCTAGAGTAGGTGAATATTCTGCGGTGAAGACAGGAGTGGAAGTATTGATAGGCGTTGTCGTCGGCAGAGGAGTGCGGGTGGGCAAGAGAGAAGCCCCAAGGATGCTGCTGGAAAGCAAGATGGCGACCACTGCGCACACTAACACCACACCCAGCCCAATTGTCCAGGGCAGCCAGGTACGTTTTTTAGGCGGGGGTGACACAAACGAAGCAGTAGCATGCCTTACAGGCGCGAGAGGTAGTTTATCGTGAGTGGGTTCCTGTAAGATGGTAGCGTAAGTGTCTTCCTGTTCGATAGTCGCTTGGGTATCTTTGACGCGCCCGGCTTTTGGCGGAGTTTGTGCAACTGCCGATTTGCCGACCTGACTGCTTCCTGCCAACGTGTTTTCCAACGCCATAACCATTCCAACCATCTCCGGATAGCGGTCTTCCGGCTTTTTCGCCAGCGCCTTGAGCAGCAGTTTCTCCACCACATCGGGCAAATCGGGCGCATATTGCCTGGGGCGTGGCAGGGGTTCACTGGCCTGTTTGAGCAGCACTGCGGCAGGCGTATCCGCCACATACGGCTTGCGTCCGGTGACAAGCTCGTAAAGCACCACTCCCAACGAGTAAATATCCGAGCGCGGGCCGGCCTGCCCGGTCCACTGCTCGGGCGCCATGTACTCCGGCGTACCAACTCCAACGCCGGTGCCGGTCAGGGTCTGGGTTTCTTCCGATTCCAGAATCTTGGCAATGCCGAAATCCGAGAGCATCGGCTGGCCCTTTTCCGCCAGCAGGATGTTGGAGGGCTTGATGTCGCGGTGGACAATGCCATGCTCGTGGGCATATTCCAGCGCCTGGGCAATCGGCAGCAGAAGGCGAACGGCCTCTTGCCACGGCATCGGCTTGCCCAAGCGCTGCTTGAGTGTGCCGCCGGGCAGGTAAGGCATTACCAGGTAAGGCGCGCTCTCGTGTTCACCATAGTCAATTACGGCAATGATGTTCGGATGAGTTAATCGCGCCAAGGCCTTGGCCTCGCGCTCAAAGCGCTTCAGGATGCGTTCCAGCACTGCCGGGGCGAACTGCTCCGTGCGGATGATCTTCAGAGCCACGTCGCGCTCGAGGCGCGTGTCGAAGGCTTTGTAGACGGTGGCCATTCCACCCTCGCCGAGTTGTTCGAGGATGTGGTAGCGTCCGAGAGATTGGCCAATAAGTGAAGGCATATTTCACTCCTATTCGTTCGTGGTAAACAGCCAGGTGCCTCTGCCGGTGTCGTATTCCAGATAAAAGTGCATCTCGGCAGGGCCGTGCCGACCATCCTTGTAGTAGAAAGTTCCTCGCGCCAGGACTGTTGCTCTGCTCGCGGTCTGGCTTTGGAGGGTGACACTGGTAATATCAACCCGCTGGATTGAATCCCAATAGGCTACATAGCCATCGTAGCCTCCCTGTTCCGGCGGGTTGAACTTCTGGCGGAACTTATCGTCCAATAACGACCAGCTTAGATTATACTGGCGATTGTTGATCGCATTGAAATAATAACGGATAAACTCTCCAGGATCCTTGTGGGCAATAACCGTATCCGTAGGAGACACGTGAGTATTTGTCGGATAAGGTGTGTAGGTGGGGTAGGAGGTAAAGGTTGGGCACGATATAGGCGAGGTTGTAGTTGAGATTAAAGCATATGTTGGTTCTGGTAAGTGGTTTTGCGTTGTACTTGCAGTCGGTACAGAGGAGAATCCGAGAGGATTCGCCTTTGCAGTGCCGTTGATGCTCCGCCAAATCAAATAGCCGCCACCGGCCGCCAGGGCAATGCAAAGAACCGTTGCAATCCCCACGAACGGCAGCCATTTGCGCAGCCCTCCCTGGGCGCGGGGTTTCTGTCCCGCGACCGGTTCCAGAAGGTCACGTGTCGCTTCTTCCCCAGCCACCTGAGCCATCCCCCTTCCAGAGACTTGGGCCGGGGCAGCCAGCAAAAACTCCAAGGCTTTCGTCAAGACCCCCATATCCGGGTAGCGATTTTCCGGTTGTTTGGCCAACGCCTTCAAGAGAACCCGTTCCACCTCGACCGGCAGTCCAGGCACAAAGCGGCTGGGACGCGGCAGCGGCTCACTGATGTGCTTGATGACCACTGCCATCGGGGTATCCGCGGTAAAGGGTTTTCGTCCGGTGACCATTTCGTAGAAGACGATCCCCAGCGAGTAAATATCGGCGCGGGCGTCAATCCCTTTACCCAGCCCTTGCTCTGGCGACATGTATTCGGGTGTTCCCACTCCAACCCCCGTGCCTGTGAGTGAGATGGTCTCTTCGCTCTCCAGGATTTTGGCGATTCCAAAGTCGGAAAGCGTCGGCTCTCCCGACTTGGTGATGAGGATATTGGATGGTTTGACATCGCGGTGAACAATGCCTTGCTCGTGAGCATATTCCAGCGCCTGGGCGACCGGCATCAGGAGGCGAACGGCATCCTGCCAGGGCATCGGCCTGCCCAGCTTCTGCTTGAGCGTGCCGCCGGGCAGGTAAGGCATCACCAGATAGGGCGCGCCCTCATGCTCGCCGTAGTCAATCACGGGAACGATGTTGGGGTGGGTCAGGCGCGCCAGGGCCTTGGCCTCGCGCTCAAAGCGCTTCAGGATGCGTTCCAGCACTGCCTGGGCGAACTGCTCCGTGCGGATGATCTTCAGAGCCACGTCGCGCTCCAGGCGCGTGTCGAAGTGCTTCCCGGCCTGCTCGCGGATGTATTCCAGCGCATTCTCCTTCTTCCAGGCTTTGCGATACGGGCGGTCAGAGGTAAGTGCATCCCACACATCCACCACAGCGAAAATGCGCGCCGCTAACGGAATCCCCTCACCTTGCAATCCGCGTGGGTAGCCGGAGCCGTCCCACTTTTCGTGGTGGCAGTAGGGGATATCTAACGCCGGGCGCAAGTAATGTATAGGTGAGAGCATTTCGTAGGCATACATGGGGTGCTTGCGCATGGTCTCCCATTCCTCGTCTGTCAATTTATCTGGTTTGAGCAGAATTGAATCGGGCACCCCCATCTTACCGATGTCGTGCAGGAGCGCACCCCTGCGAATGTTTGCCAGCTCGGCTTCGGCGGCGCCCATCGTACGCGCCAGCCATTCCCGCCCGTTCACGTAAATCTGGAGATCGAACGGAAACCAACTTTGCAGGCGAAGGTGCATCAGCCCAAACTCGCGATCCAGATAATAGGCGTAGTAGTGCAGGCATTTGCGTTGGCGGCGGACCACCTCCAATTTGTGCGTCTGATGATTGCCTCGCACATCAAACGACATGCAACTTTCCAACACCGAAAAGATGCACACCAGCCCTTCCGTGATGCCATCTCGCTCCGCAATCGCACGCGCCAACTCTTCCTTGCTCTCTTTGGATGAGGACAGGTACGCGGCTTGGGCCATGCCTTCGAGATGCGCCTTCAAGGTCTGCGTGCGTTCCTCAACATAATTGCCAAAATCCTTCAACAACACCCCCTTCCGCCACAGATAGGCTCCAAAGGCTCCTTTCGGAAAGAAGCCCGTCAGATACCCTTTGAAGATCATGCGGTCAAACATCGAAAGCGTT
>CAYZIQ010000132.1:0-8053 GCA_964478375.1 uncultured Chloroflexus sp.
CGTCGTTTGTTGATGAAGGTGCCCGACAGGCTGATATCTTTGATTGTGAAGTGTGAGCCGTCGCCGGTCAGCAGGGCATGCTTGGGGGCAATGTCGGGGTCGGGAAAGACGATCTCGGATTTGAGCGGGGAACTGCCAATAGCGATGGCCGGGTGGCCTTTTGCCAGAAACTTATCCAGGATGAATTCACTGCCCTTGAGTTTGCCCGAGGTAACCTCTAGCCAGGCGCGGCTGAGCAGAGTCACGATGAGCGAAATGAACGCGCCGGTGGAGGCGCCCAGCAAGGCCAATCCGGCCATTTTGCCAAGCAGTTGGTCTTCTAGCAGGGACCGGGCGCTTTCGAGCAGCACGCCGCCGAGCGCGCCTCCAAGCAGGCCGCCGAGCGCCCCTTTCCAGGCTTGGCTCTTGCCGGTCACACCTTGCGCCAGCCCGAGCAGCAGTCCGAAGACGCCCCAGCCCAGGGCGCGGCCCAGGATGCCCGCGCCGACGCTCTGGAACAGGAACTCGCTCAAAGGCAGGCCGATGGCCCCGGCTCCGGCGCCCAGCAGGCAGTTGAACCCGCCGGATTTCATTACTTGAATGAAGTTACGGGTCAGCACGCCTTCCACGATGCCAATCAGCAGGCCGATGCACAATCCCACCAGCGCACCGACGATGGCTTCGCTGAGGTAGATGCTGCGGATGAAGGACAGTCCTAGCAAGTTGCTGACCTGCCAGCCGAACAGTCCCCCGATGGCGCCGAAGACGGCGTAGTAATATGTGCGCATGCGTCGGTTCATAACGAATTCCACTCTCTTTCTTCCCTGGCCCGGTACAAGTTCTGCCAACGCACCAAGCTGCGACCGCGTGTGCCGTTCATCTCATAGAAGCCGAAATAGCGCGTTGGGTCAAGGATGCCGCTTGTCTGACGGATAAAGAATCCAGCTGTGGAAGTGTGTGGCTCTACCACAAGCGCCACCTGCCAGAGCTCGGGGAAAAAACTGCGGTGCAACCAGATATCGTAGTGCGACAGGAAGACGTCCATGCGAGGATGGGTGTGATACCAGCCTACGATCCTCTTACCTGGGTAACGCCGTTCGATGGCGGTATGAAAATATATCAGGCTGTCCTTTGTGAACGTCAGGTAAACAGGGCTCTGCCGGGTATAACGCGCCGGGATCACGTTCTCTGCCACGATAAACTGCTCGCCAGTGGCCTGGTCGCTGTACCACTGCCCGACAAGCACTCCGCCGACTTCATTATCCAGATCACTGGCGGCGTGCACGTAGACGCGGGCATAGGCCGGCTGTGTGACAAAAACCGATACAGCCGGTTGGCCTCGGCCGGCTTCGTAGTGTGAGTCCCAGCGCTGGGCCTCGGCTATCGGCATGACGGCCGGGCATGGCTGGATTTCTGGGGGTGGGTCAATACGGATTCTGGCGCGAATTTCCATAGGAAGAAATTTTGCCTTCCCCCGCTCTGCATGGGAGAGGGGAAGGGTAAGGGAGAAAGATGATTATCCAGCGGTTACGTCGGCAGTCATCATCAGACGGTCGTCCCGCGGGACACCGGCCTGCACCAGGGTCTCGTCCTCTTTCAGCTCACGGCCAAGGGCCTTGCTGTCGAGCCGGTAGGACATCGGGCGTCCATCCGGACCGGTGACAGGCAGCTCCAGTGAAGTAGTGAGTTCGGGGATCAGTTCCTTCACTGGGACGTCGTCGGGTACTTCTGCAGTGCGGCTACCCCCGGAGGGGAGAATGACGGTGATGGGAATATCGGACATAGTAGTCTCCTTTCTATTCGAGACGGGCGTTTTACCCGCCAAGTGGGCGGCAGGATGGATGCCTGCCCTATGAGATGGTCGCTTCGCGCGATAGCTACTTCAGCCGTATTTGCGGTTTCTTCTTGGGTTTTGCCAAAGCCTTCACCTTGACGCGCTCGGGACGAAGCAGTTCGCGCGCGTCCAACGGAAAGGCATTTGGATGCTTCTTACGGTACTCGCGGCACCAACGGGCGGCTTCCGGATCCCAGGGAAAGGGCGGCTTGGTTGGGTCGTCGTGAAAATTCTTGTACTGAAGCATTTCGCCCAGCATGATGACCAGCCGGTCGAGCGAACGACTGGCCGTCCACCAGGCGGCATCAACACAGACCGAACCGTTCAAGTGGTTGATGTTGGGATGCCAGATGGGCGTCAACCATTTCATGCCGGGCCAGCGTTGCGGGTACTGGTTGTGCAGGTAAATCTCTACTTGGTGGTGGCTGGAATATTTTGGGTTGCCCCGGCGGTCCACTGCGGCGATGCTTTTGCATTTGAAGGTGACGATATACCGTTCGGGCGGCAGGCTTGGGCGCGGGGCGTGCGCTTTGAAACTAATCAAATCACTGCGGGCAACCAGGTCATTCATCAATTCAAAGTCGGCGCGCAGGCGGCGGATGCGCGGGCTTTCGCCTACCGCTACGCTGCTGCCAGCAGTGATGTCAGCGGTCAGCATCAGGCGGTCACCTTCCGGGACCTTCGCCGAGGCCAGAGTCTCATCCTCTTTCAATTCGCGACCAAGCGCCTTGCTGTCGAGCCGGTAGAACATTGGGCGTCCGTCCGGGCCGACGGTGGGCAGTTGCAAGAGCGAGGTCAGTTCGGTGAGCAGGTCGCGGATGCTGATGTCATCGGGGATGTCAGCGGCACGCGCGCCTCCGCTGGGCAGGACGATGGTGACACTCAGGTCAGGCATAAAAGTCTCCTCCGAAAATGATTACGAATTCAGGTGAGGCACCTGGCAGGCGCCGGTGATGGCCCAGCAGTCGGCGTGGTGCAGGGTGTGGCAGATTTTGCATTCCACCACGCCGCGCGGATCGTTTGGTTGGACGAGTTCGAGGCAATACGGGCAGCGGTGTTCCTCGCTGGCGGTGAATTGGACTTCTGGTTTGCGGGACTTCCGCCGAGGTCCAATGACTGCCGATATCGGGTGAGCTTTCTTCCCTCCCGTCTTTGCGGCATCCCGGACCCGAGCGCGGCCGCGTGGTTTCGACCCGTTCGAGCCCTGTGACTTTTTGGCAGTTTTTTCAGCGACCCGCGCCGCGGAGTCGGGCTTGGGGGGCTTGGCCTTCTCCGGTTGAGGCTGCAATTCCGAGGCCTCGCCGCCGGCTGCAGGTTGGATGGACGGTTCGGCCACTGGGGAGATGACAGGGGCCGGCCTGCGCCAGGCGAACATAGAAAGGACAATTGCAAGCCCACCGATGACCAGTTGAACCAGCCCGGCCCAGTCGAACCGTCCCGGGCGGAATGTCAATGGCCCCAGGCCATATTTCCAGCCCGTGAACAGGCCCAGCACGAGCAGCCCCACAGTCAACGCGGCGAGGGCCGCCAGCAGACGCAGGCCCACGCGGCGCCTTTTCAGGATGAGCCGCGCTCCAAAGCCGGCGGTCAATCCCAGAAGTGCAGAGTCCAGGATAAGCAAATTCAAGATGGCCATAGGATGCCCGGCCCGGAACAGGAAGATAATGCCAAACGCGGCGGCGGTGGTCAGCAAGAAGAGCAAGGTCAGTTTGCGCGGCAGGTCGGAGCGCGGCGGAGGGGGCAGGGATTGGTTAATCACGCAACCTCACACGGCTTCGCACAGTTCTTTCTGATTTTTCGTTCGGCTGCACTTCTTCCTTCAAGCGGACGCGGCTGGATTGTCTGCCTACCGGCTCGGTCAGATCAAAGTGACGGAAGTGAAGCGCCTCGGGCAGGTCGCCGGTCAACTCATAGAAGCGGTATTCGACGCCGTTGTTGGCGCGCAGGATGTGCAGGGGTGGCACACCGACGCTGATCAGCGTGCGGTGCAAGAAGTTTTCCTCCCCGGTGATGACATGAGTCAGGGTCGTCTCCCTCAGCACGCCGCAGGTAGGGCAGTGCCCGGCCTCGAAACTGACTTCGGATATCGGGCGCAGGATGTCTTCTTTCGTATGACAATTGGAGCATTCCAGGGAGGTGATAAGTTCCTGGTCGAGTTCGATGACGGCCTCCGACCCCAGGTCGGCGCGGGCGATGCGCAACAGGTCTTCCAGCGTGGTACGTTCGGCGCGCGCCGGGAGTTCGGCGATCTCGCCGTAGGTCCAATGACTCTCGCAGTCTTGGCGCGGCACATAGGCGGAGGTGTGCATGTCGTTGACCATGCCGTTGAAGTGCACCACCTTCCCGGCTTCTACCGGCAGGCCATGGATCAGCTTGAGCGCCTCTTGCGACTGCATCCCGCCGATGATGGAGGCGATGGTCGGTGTTGTCGGGACCTTCCCCAGCAAGACATTCTGGCGCGCCAGTAATGGGCAGGAGTAGCGCAGTGACAGGTCGCGCAGGGCTTGTTCGGTCAACGTGCACTCGTAGCAGGCACCCTGGCCGGGAACGAAGACACGCATCAGGCCGAGCAATTCCTGGATAGCGCCGTCCACCCAAGGCTTGTTCACCCAGTAGCAGAAGCGATTGATGGCCAAGCGGGCTTCTCGATTATCCAGGCAGCCGACGACGGCGTCCATGCGCCGGATAACACCCAACCCGAGAGCGGTGGTCACATCACCGTTCAGATATTGGACATGAACCTGCCGGTTGATGGCTTTCGCCCGCGCCGCGGCCACTTCGGCCTTGCTGCGCTTGTTATCCGACTCGCGAAAAAGCACCGAGCGGCTCAAATTGGCGGCTTCCACATTATCGAAATCCACGATGAACAGATAGCCGACGCCCATCAGGGTCAGGTTCTTGATGACCTCGTTTCCCAGCGCCCCTGCCCCCACGACGAGTACTTTGGCATTCTGAACTTTGTCACGTTCCCACCATGAAATGAAATCGAACGTCCCCAGGCGGTCGGTCTGCAGGTTGGGGATGTGGAGCGGCTTATCAGGAGCGATGGGCACCCGCAGGGGTCTGGTGGACGGTTCGTTCGCGGCCGGACGGGGAGCCTGAGCTGCAGCGCTCCTGGCCAGTTCCTTGGCCTGGGCTACGTTCGATTCATCCACACTGCGTACGAACCAGCCAACATTGGGCTTGGCTTCGATCAATTTATTCTGCTCCAACACCTTGAGGGCTTCGCGCAGCGTCGCGCGACTCACGCCCAACTGGCCCATCATTTCACGCTCAGGTGGGAGCTGAGTGCCCGGCCTCAGGCTCCCATCCAAGATGGAAGCTGCAAGTTTGGCAGAAACGGTTTCCGTCAGGGTTTTGTGCGAGACAGGTGGAATATTTAGCATAATTTTGTGGTATGGTGGTCAGACCACACGCAACCATTATAAAGGATTATGAGAGAAGTGTCAATAGGTCTGGCTGAAATCAGAAAAGATGACCCGACTAAGCCAGTGCAGTGAAAGGGTATAATGGTGAAAAATCCACACCAGGAGAACCCCAGGAGAACCCCATGGAAGAAAAACTCGCTCAACTCAAAACCATGCTGGCTGAAATTTCCGACCTGACCGGGGCCGCGGCCCTGCTCGGCTGGGATCAGCAAACATACATGCCACCAGGTGGAGCGGAAGCGCGCGGCAACCAGTTGGGAACCCTCCAGCGGCTGATCCACGAACGCCAGACCTCAGCCGAAATGGGCAAGGTATTGGAAGACCTCAAACCCTATGCCGCGACCCTCGACCCCGATTCAGACGACGCTCGGCTGATAAAGGTCGTCTGGCGCGATTACGATAAAGCCACCCGTATCCCGGGGGAATGGGTGGTAGAGTTCGCTCAAGTGACCACCATGGCACAGCAGTCCTGGGTCGAGGCGCGGTCGAAATCCGATTTCTCCATCTTCCGCCCGCACCTGGAAAAGATCGTCGAGCTCGGCCATCGTTACGTCTCCTTCTTCCCGCCTGCGGATCATCCCTATGATATCTTGCTGGATGTCTTCGAGCCGGGTATGAAAACAGCCGATGTCAAGGAAATTTTCGATGCCCTGCGCCCGCAGCAAGTGGAGTTGATCAAGGCGATCACATCGAAGCCGCAGGTGGACGATTCCTTCCTGCACCAGGCTTTCGACGAGAAGAAGCAGTGGGATTTTGGCGTGGAAGTTATCGCCGAATTCGGTTATGACTGGAAGCGAGGGCGGCAGGATAAGGCACCTCATCCCTTCACACAAAGCTTCAGTGTCAACGATGTTCGCATTACCACGCGGGTTGCCCCAGATTTTTTGAATAGCATGTTATTTGGAACCATGCACGAGTGCGGCCATGCCTTGTATGGTCAGGGCACTGCCGCCGAGCTGGATCGTACCTCGCTGGATACCGGTGCTTCGTACGCAATTCACGAGTCGCAGTCCCGCCTGTGGGAGAACCTGGTCGGGCGTTCTCTGTCCTTCTGGCAGCACTTCTACCCGCGCTTGCAAGAAGTCTTTCCCTCCCAGTTGGGCAGCATCCCGCTGGAAAAATTCTACAAAGGCATCAACAAGGTCCAACCGTCGTTCATCCGCGTGGAGGCTGACGAGGCCACCTACAATCTGCACATCATGCTGCGCCTCGAGATGGAAATCGCCCTGGTAGAGGGCAAGCTGGCGGTCAAGGACCTGCCCGAGATCTGGAACAGCAAAATTAAAGAATACCTGGGCGTCACCCCGCCGAACGACGCGCAGGGCGTGCTGCAAGACATTCATTGGTCGAGCGGGTACATCGGCTATTTTCCCACTTACACGCTGGGCAACCTGATCTCGGCCCAACTGTGGGAAGTGATCGGGGACGACATTCCCGACTTGGACGACCAGATCCGCGCTGGCAAATTCGGCGCCTTGCTTGACTGGCTGCGCGAAAAAGTCCACAAACACGGGCGCAAGTTCGAGCCGCAGGAACTGGTGCAGAGGGTTACCGGCTCCAAAATTGACCCTGCGCCTTACTTGCGCTATCTGAAAGAGAAATTCGGTCAGATCTACGACCTGTGAGGCGACCGGTAGGGACGGCCAGCCAGGCGTCCTACAGATTATGAAAATTCTCCATCCTTTCACGCTGATGAGTCTGCTGCTGGTCGCGCTGACCGGTTGCGCACCTCTTCTTCGGGGGAATTCGCTGCCGACCCCCTGGCCGACGGGGTACCTACCCACCGCAGTTGCCCTGACAATGGCCGTCTTCACCACCCCAACGCAGCCGACGCCCACTGAACCCGCAACCGGCACGCCATCCAACCAGCCGCCTACCCCAACAGTTCTGGGGACTGCCACCTTTACGCCCTCCCCAACCCTCTCCCCGACGCCTTTTCCGCTGCCGAGCTTCTTCCCTACAGAAACACCAGGCCCGGATTTTACGCCTGAGCCCTCCTCAGCAGCAGCTATCCAAATCTTGACTCCCGGGCCTCTCTCCAAACTTCGCTCGCCCATCACGCTGCGCGGTTACGTGATCCCTGGGTACAACAACCTGGTGCGCATCGAACTATACGGCGAGGATGGCCGTCTGCTGACGCGCGAGCTACTACGCTTGTACACGTCGGGGAAGTGGGCCTATCTGGCAGTAGATATCCCCTTCGAGGTGCAAGCTGCTGCAGAAGTAGCGCGCCTGCAGATCAGCACACAGGATGCGTATGGGCGCGTAAGCGCGCTGAATTCTGTCCGACTCTTGTTACTTTCGGCCGGTTTTGCGGAAATCAATCCACCGGGTAACCTGGACGAGCGCTGTGTGCTAGATGCACCCTCGCCCGGTACACGCATTTCGAAAGGGATGCTGGTTGTGAGCGGTCAGGTGCGTCCGTTCAACAGCCAACCATTGATCATTGAACTGATCACCACCAGCGGAGCAGTCCTCGGCTCGAAGATGGTTGCCATCCAACCTACGCCGGATGATAACTATATCCCGTTCGAAGCCGACATCAGCTACAGCATCCCCGCTGGGACCTGGGTGCGGCTGACCATCCGCCAATCCGATGAGCGCATCGGCGGGACGATGTACCTCTACAGCCGGGAGGTTTATCTCAATCCATAGAAATTTCGATTTTTGCTTGACGATGGATAGGGGGCGTGATACAATACCCGTCCGCTCCCGAGGAATGTGGGGCAGATCAACGGCGCGGGGTAGAGCAGTGGCAGCTCGTCGGGCTCATAACCCGGAGGTCGCTGGTTCGAGTCCAGCCCCCGCTACT
>CAYZIQ010000133.1:0-2314 GCA_964478375.1 uncultured Chloroflexus sp.
ATGACGGGTCTAATACAACTCTAACCTGTTCGACTTGCGAAGGATAGCAGTATACTATTTGGATATGAAAGCTATTTGCGTCTACTGTGGTTCTGCTGACAATGTCCACCCGGACTTTCTGCTTGCGGCGCGTCAAATGGGCGAGACCCTGGCCCGGCGCGGTCTGACGCTGATCTACGGCGGCGGGCGCACCGGTCTGATGGGCGCGCTGGCGGATGGCGTTCTGGAAAGGGGCGGCCGAGTCATCGGCGTGATCGTGGAGAGCATGAACACGCCCGCGTTGGCGCATCCCGGCATCACGCGCTTGGAAGTCACCCCGCTCATTCATCAGCGCAAGGCGCGCATGTACGAACTGGCCGACGCTTACATCGCTCTGCCGGGTGGATACGGCACGCTGGACGAGCTCTTCGAGACGTTGACCTGGGCGCAAATTGGCGTCCATGCCAAACCGGTTGGGTTGCTGAACGTGAACGGCTATTTCGACCCGTTGCTGGCGATGCTCGATCGGGCGGAAGCAGAGGGTTTCATCTTTCCCGAGCACCGCCATACCTTGATTTGCAACTCTGATCCGCAGTGTCTGTTGGATGCCATGAGAAATCACCACCATTCAGAGGAGGCGGTGAAGCGGTGGATGAGGCAGGATTAGATATACAAGATGAAACGTGTTTTTGCGCCTTGTCATCGGCTGATTGTCAGATTCCCAGCCCCGATCCCGACGATGATGGTCAGCACCGGGCCGGACCCGCTTTGGGAATAGACGTTCCCATTCTTCGTCCACCCTTCCGGCACGGTGACGTTCGAAAGGCCGCCTTCCACGGTCAACTGGGCCGGGGTGCCGGTCGGGATGACCAGAGTCATGTTACTGACGCCAGTCTCGACGCTCACACTGGCATCCCGCTTGAGTTGGCCAGAGAAATCCAGCGTGTAGTTGCCAGCGCCGCTGTTGAATTTCAGCATGGCGAAGTTCGCATTCGCCAGACCGGATAGGGTCACGTTGGATGCGCCCGTCTCGTAGCGGAACATGTTCATCTCGGCCTGGTTTGGGGTGGAGAAGGCCAGCTTGACCCCCGACGCGCCGTCCTTGACTGTTAGATTAGTGAGCGCCAGTCCGCCAAACTCGTATTCGGCCTTGTACGCCCCAGCCTCGATGGTCAAATCCATCGGCACGGCGCCAAGCTGGAGAACCCACTCGTTCTTGATGTTCGAAAAGTCGGGGATGCCAATGAGCTTGTAGTTGCCCTGCACCACGCGCACGGTGCTACAATCCGCAGTTACTGACGGCTTGAAATCCGGCATATTATACGTGGCGGTGCCGGAGACCAGCGTGCTCGCGCCAGGAGAGAGCTTGAGCGTACCCGCGCCGAAAGCCAGCGTCAGATCAACCGGTCCGCTCGAAGCGGGCAGGGGGACGCTGATCTGGTCGGTCACGGTTGGACCGGGGGTGATGGTGATGGGCAGGCTGATGTGAAGATCACAGGCGGTGCCGAGCAACGCCAGGATCAATGTGACAGGGATAAGTTTGCGGAACATGGAAAACCTCCTGAATGTGAGCTACAGAGTATACGCCAAGGGAATGGGTTGGTTGCAGGTCAGGACCCCGTTTTCTTCGAGAAAACGGCGCCTTTCTTGCTTTCAGGACAACGCCTCGGCCAACTCCGCGGTGGATGACAGGATCAGGTCCGCGCCGCAGCGGCGAAGCTCGCCTTCTTCGCCGAAGCCGCATAGTACGCCGACAGTCTGCGCGCCGGCGGCCTTGCCGGCGCGTATATCTACGGTCGTGTCGCCAACCATCAGACAGGCTTCGGCCGGGATTCCCATTTGCTGTGCGGCCCACAGGATCGGGTCCGGGAAGGGTTTCGTGTGCTTGCAGGTTTGGGAAGTGGCAACGCATCTGAAAAGCGGCAGCAGGTCGAATTGTTCGAGAAAGGCGTTCGTTGTTCGCCCATCCCGCGCGCTGACCACAGCCAGCGGGTAACGTTTGCCGATTTCTTGCAGTGTCCCCTTCACGCCGGGCACGAGCAAGAAATTCTTTTTGGATTTATGGCCTAGCTTTCGATAGACGAGATCAATCAGCGCGGCCATCTTGTCATCCAGGCCGATAATGTCCGGCAGGCCGATGAGGAAGTTGGCTGGCGCTTCGGTAGCCATGATGATGCGCCGGGCGGCGTGCTTAATATTCCGCTTGGGAGACAGAAAGCGGAACGGCTGCAGGAGGCGAGCCAGTTTCTCGACGAATAGGTCGTCGGTGTCGCTGAGCGTTCCGTCTACGTCGAAACATAGGGCGCGGACGCGGGGCAGGTCAAGCGGCATGGGA
>CAYZIQ010000133.1:2414-8053 GCA_964478375.1 uncultured Chloroflexus sp.
TCCGTCTACGTCGAAACATAGGGCGCGGACGCGGGGCAGGTCAAGCGGCATGGGAGTTTCTCAATTTACAAGAGGCGATTTCGATTGGCGATTGTGAATAAATTGTACCGCCATTTTGTTCGCGGCTGGTGCGGAAACCTCTTATAATAAAAGGACTGGTACGGTTTGGATTTCATCTACGTGCGCGACCACCCCGCCTGTCTCTTCTGGCGTGTCTTCCTGAACTGTCAGGCTGATACCTGCGGGCTGGACTTCTTGCTTCCCGAGGGCCTCAATTGGGTTGTAGCGCACATCCAGCAATACTATCAGCGGACCGACGAGAAAATCCAGGCATTGTATAATCGGCCTTACATTTACCTCTCCCAAGCTGAGATGGATCATTTCGTGATCGAGACCACACAGCACCTTGCACGTATATATAAACGCTTGTGGTTAGTCTCTTCGGAGACGGGTGAACTCTTCTCCGCGCTGTCCCTTTCAGTTTAATGGGTATCCAGGAGTGAAAAATGGCGAAGAAAACCCGTAACATCCTTTCGACACAGCACAGTGGCTTTTTTCAAGACCTCGTGATGCGCATGAAGCTCGTCCTGCGTCTGATGGCTGACCGCCGCGTCAATTTCTTCCTCAAGCTGTTGCCGGTTGCCGCGCTGGTTTACCTGGTTTCGCCGATAGATCTGGTGCCTGGTTTGGCGTTGCCGATCATCGGTGTGCTGGATGACGCGGCTGTTTTGTGGATTGGCCTCTCGCTATTCGTGTCGCTTTGTCCCGACGAGGTTGTCCAGGAGCACCTGGCTGCTCTACAGAATGTGATTCCAGGCACTTGGCATGAGGCCCCCGAAGAGTCCGAGATTGTGGAAGTGGAACCGCAGGACGTAGGGGAAGATGAACGCACGGAGTGAGCCATTTCCTTCTTACTTATCTACAAGAAGGTCATGCTTATTTCTGACTTATGTCATCCGAAATAAGCAAATCGTCCACGCCAAATTGTGATGACTGTCACTACATGGATTGTCAGACAAGCCATAAACTTCGGCTAGTTCTGGAGGTGTGCTGTGGCAGAGCGAGTTTGGGAAGTGAGCAAAGTTTGCTATTGTGACCATGCCAGCCGCGAAGTCGCCTTGGAAACGCAAGTGGTCTATCCAATTGACTTCTTGCCTGATCAGCCGCCAAGAGTCACTGCCCGGCGCTGCTCGCACGGGATGATCTGTAACCAGTTTGCACAACCAGTATGCCTCTGGGCCGGCACGAATCCAGATTACGATCCTTTTCATCAATAGGCCAAAACGGGCACTTTTCTCCTTCGATAGCGTCCGATATTGGTAGATCCTCTCCTCCCTCTGAGTTGGTTTCGCTGACCCCGCGAGAATTCGCGGGGTCAGCCCATTAATTAACTGGATATTTGTTTGGATGGCTAAGCGACTTCGATGACCGCGCCAGCCTCTTCAAGCTTCTTCTTGGCATCCATAGCGGCTTCCTTGCCGACCGCGGAGAGCACTTTACCTCCCGCCGTCTCGGCCAGGGCCTTGGCCTCGGTCAGGCTCAAGTTGACCAGCTGCCGGATGACCTTGATAACCTCGATCTTCTTGGGGCCAGCTTCCTTGATGACCACGTCGAACTCGGTCTTTTCCTCGACCGGTTCGGCAGTTGCGGCGGACTGAACGCCGCCTGCGACAGCAGCCACCGCTACAGGTGCGGCGGCGGAGACTCCCCACTTCTCTTCCAGTTTCTTGACCAGTTCAGCAGCCTCGAGCACGCTCAACGCGCCCAGTTGCTCAACCAGTTTGTCTAAATCAGCCATTTTAATGCTCCTTCAGAATTTTTCTAATTTGTTGAAAAGTTGCTTCGCGCTGAGCGGAGGTGCGTTTTCTGCAGCGTAGTCGAAGCGCATCTGCAAAACCGTCCTTCGACTACGCTGCGCTCCACTCAGGACGAAAAAGCTTCAATCACTTCATAGAGCGAAACGGATGAATCCGTTACTACAGGTTATGCCGCGGCGGGTGCAGCGGCCTTCTCGGAATACGCTTTGAGCACAGAAGCCACCCGGCGACCCGGTTCGGCCAGTGTGCGGACGAGTTTGCTGGCAGGCGCCAGCAGGGCTCCCAGCAGTTGACCACGCACCACAGGCAGCGGCGGAAGATCGGCCAGCGACTTGACTTCGGCAGCGGTAAGGGCCTGTGCGCCCAAATAGCCGCCTTTGACCTTGATAGCTTCCATGTTCCTGATGGCGTCCGCGAGTGACTTGGCGATTGCCGGGGCATCTGAAAAGGCAAAGCCCATCGCCGTGCTTCTTTCGAGGAAATCGGCCGGAATGGACATGCCGCTTTTCTCGAGGGCGAGCTTTGCCAACGTGTTCTTGACCACGTGGAATTCGCCACCAGCCTCGCGCAGCCTGGCTCGGATCGCGTCCAGGTCTTTCATTGTCACGCCGGTGTACTCGACCAGAATGACAGCCTGGCTTTTACCAAGCCATTCTAGGTATTGGGCCAGAATGGTCTCTTTCTGTTGCTTCGAAATAGCCAAAGAATTTCACCTCCTTTCAATCAAAAAGTCTTTGCCCGAGAACCAGGCAAAGACCTTGCCCCCGCAGGGGGTCTCCCCCCGTATGGGGAACGCCGCGAAAGGCGGTGTTAGCGAAAGTCTTCACCTGAGCAGGAGATTAAGCTCTGAGCGGAGGGTCGAGCGCTGAGTGTGTCGAAGCGTCAAGACCCGAAGCCGAGGAGCACCTGCCGTCTTCGGCGAAAGAATGTAATTTCTCGGGCGCGAGTAACTTGCCCTGAGCGTTCGCCTGAGCGTTCACGCCGAAGGCTTGTCGAAGGGTTTACCCGCTCACCTCCAGCGATTGAGCCTGCACGGCATCAATCTTGATGCCTGGCCCCATCGTTGTAGTTATCGTAATGCGCTTGATGTAGCTGCCTTTGGCGGCCGGAGGGCGGGCTTTCTTGATCGCCTCCATCAGCGCGGCGAAGTTCTCGTACAGCTTCTGTGCGTCGAACGAGGCCTTCCCAATCGGAACGTGGATATTGGCGGTCTTGTCCAAACGGAACTCGACGCGGCCCGCCTTGGCCTCGTTCACAGCCCGACCTATATCCTGGGGGCTAACCACCGTGCCGGCTTTTGGATTCGGCATCAGTCCGCGCGGACCGAGGACGCGGCCGAGCTTGCCGACCTTGCCCATCATCTCCGGCGTCGCAATGGCAACGTCGAAATCAGTCCAGCCAGCCTGGATCTTGGCCAGGGTCTCGTCATCGTCGGCGACAACATCCGCCCCGGCGTTGCGCGCCTGGGTCGCGCCCTCGCCCGAAGCAAAGACCAGGACACGCACCGCCTTGCCCAGTCCGTGCGGCAAGACGACCACATCGCGCACCTGCTGGTCAGCTTGGCGTGGGTCGAGGCCCATGCGCATGTGCACTTCGACGGTAGCGTCGAACTTGGTGTACGAAGTCTCCTTCGCCAGGGCGACTGCCTCGCGCGGCGAGTAGGCATTATTCAAGTCAACTTTAGCCAATGCGGCTAAATACTTCTTTCCGTGTTTCGACATGATCTCTCCTTCGTGGTGCAAGCGGGCCGGAATGCGGCCCTCCCACAGGTCTAACCTTCGATTGTAATTCCCATGCTTCGGGCAGTGCCTTCGATCTGGCGTATGGCGCCTTCCAAATCAATCGCGTTCAGATCCTTCATCTTGAGTTCTGCGATCTGTTTGACCTGGTCACGCGTCACCTTACCAACCTTTTCGCGGTTGGGCACACCCGAGCCTTTCTCGACGCCGGCGGCCTTGCGCAACAAAACCGCAGCCGGGGGCGTCTTCAGAACGAAGGTAAACGATCCATCAGTATAGACGCTGAGTTCTGCCGGAATGATCTCGCCGGCACGGCTGGATGTGCGGGCGTTGTATTCCTTGCAGAAAGCCATGATGTTGATGCCGTGTCCGGCTAGCGCCGGGCCGATGGGGGGCGCGGGATTGGCCTTCCCGGCCTCGATCTGTAGTCTGACAATTGCCTTAAGTTTCTTTGCCACTTTTTATCTCCTTTGCCTGCACCTGCGACGCAGGAGCAAGTGTGGTTTTAGCGGGTGATTATGGGACACCCTCCCACAATCTCACGTGTCACGTTTTATGCCTTCTCGACTTGTAAGAAATCAAGTTCTACGGGCGTTTCCCGCCCGAAGAAAGAGACCATCACGCGCGCTTTCGTTCGCTCCATGTCAATTTCTGAGACGATACCGCGAAAGTCATTGAATGGCCCGTCAATGATGCGGACGCGCTCGCCGACCTTGAAGGTCACCTTGACAGTCGGCGCCTCGGCTTCCATGCGCTTGAGAATCTGAGCCACCTCTTCTGGGCGCAACGGCGTGGGCAAAGTGCCCATGCCGACGAAACCGGTCACACCGGGGGTGTTGCGCACCACGAACCATGATTCCTCGCTCAGGATCATGTTGACCAGCACGTAGCCAGGGAAGATGTGACGTTCCACCGTGCGGCGCTTGCCGTCCCGCACCTCGATCTCTTCCTGGGTGGGCACGACCACATCGAAAACCTTGTCCTTCATGCCCATGGTCTCGATGCGTTGTTCGAGGTTGTGGCGCACCTTGTTCTCGTAACCAGAGTAGCAATGGACTACGTACCAGGCTGGCTGGTCACCGGTCGGTTCGGCCGGCGGTTGCTCATCGCCAAGCGGCTCGCTGCGAGCAGTCACACTCTCGGAATCGGTTAAAACAGGCTGATCCGAGAGAATGTCTTCCTCCTCAGTTTCGGCCTGCTCTTCAAACCGCTCTTCCGGGTCTTGCTCGTTCATGCAAAAAACCTCTCGTAAATATTAGGAATGCTACTTCGGGATAGCCAGATTCAGCAGCCCGGTCCCGCCCAGATCAACCAGCCAGAGAAATAAGGCCATGAAGACCATCACGACCACGACGATGATCGTCAGGTTGATCGCTTCCTGCCTGGTGGGCCAGGATACTTTCCGCAATTCGCCAACCGTTTCGCGCATGAAGCGATTAATGGCATTCGGTCGGCTTCTGGATTTTTCATCTTTCGCGGCCAAGGCGCACTCCTTCTCAGCTCTGGTGGCAACTTCTCGATCATTTGAGGGATTTTAGGTTGCGAACGAGCTTTGCTTGTTCGCAACCCCCCATCCTCCACATTTACTGGAAATTACCTCTGGCGGTTAAAACGCCGCCTCACATGCGCTCCCATAGGGGTTGCCCCCCAGAGAGGGAGGACGGCGTCATTCGATGGTTGCCCATTACGCAACCGCTTTACAGGCCAGGCAGGACTTGAACCCACAACCGCTCGTTTTGGAGACGAGAGCTCTACCAATTGAGCTACTGGCCTACAACATCCGTGTCAAGTGTCACGTGTCACGTTCCACGTCTCACGTGACGCTTGGCACTTCCCTACTTCGTCTCGCGATGCAGGGTATGCTTCCTACAGCGAGGGCAATATTTGTTGAACTCCAACCGGTTAGGATCGTTGCGGCGGTTCTTTTCCGTCGTATAGTTGCGCTCCTTACACTCACTGCATTGCAGAGTGACTACCGGACGTACATCTTTCTTCTTACCAGCCATATCTTAACGCCCGTTTCTATATTATTCTATGATTTTTGTAATGACGCCGGCGCCGACGGTCAGGCCGCCTTCGCGGA
>CAYZIQ010000134.1:0-4792 GCA_964478375.1 uncultured Chloroflexus sp.
ACGGGGACCCGTTATCACGCCGAGTCTGTCACTGCTCTTGAAAACTAGCGCCAGCCGGTTTTGTTGTCCTTTCCAATCCCAACCTTTACAGCCTGTACAGGCCTAGAGGACACTCGCCGATTGAATGACTTCGATTAAGATAACACAAGCTGTGCAACCGAGTTATACTTCCTCACATCCTGGCTCCTTTGCGTCACAATGAAACGTAGCTGACCTTTTTGAACAACGAGATGGACCTCGCCATATTCCCCCAGACTCACCAAACACTCGTCAATCATGGCAACCTGGGACGCATCGAGAAAGCGCAGGGATAAGGCGGCTTCACTCACTCGATTGCCTACGAATACATTTGCGCTACCAGCCAAGTTCCACCTCCTCACTTTGGGATATCTTCCAATGATGCCTGTCATGCCCAGATTTGATGAATTCAATTTTAGTAGCATCTCAATAATCAGGGGAAGATGGGGGGTGTGCGGGCGGCTACGCCGCCCGCACACCCCCCACTCCCCACTCTGTTGAGATGATACCGATTTTATAACTTTGTGACAACAAGCGAAATCCCTCTGGGATCTTTCACCTCTGGAGAGATTTCGCCAATTGTCACAATTCGATAGTTTAATTATTAGAACCGCCATTCGCAAGGGATTATAACATATCTTTCAGAAGCAAGAATTTTCAAAACCTTCACAACTTATCAACCGTTCGTCACGAGATTATAACAAATTTCCAATCCTTCTACTCTCTTTTCCAATAGACAAATGTCATAGGTGTTATTTCATACCAGCGTGAGCCGCCTCTACCCAACTCTGCTCACCTATGGCAAAATAACCCCATGTCGCGCTGGCTCAAGTTCTTCCTCATGATCGCCGTCGGGATAGCCATCGGTCTGATCTATGGCTGGGTGATCAGCCCGGTCGAGTACACGAACACCACGCCAGATACCCTGCGCGCCGACTATCGCAGCGACTACGTGCTGATGGTAGCCGAAGTCTTCCACGCCGACCAGAACATAGACCTGGCTGCCAGACAATTGGGGATACTGGGCAGCGAGCCTCCCACCAAAATTGCTGCCCAGGCGCTGGAGTACGCCCTCCAGGCCAACTTCCCCGCCTCCGACCTTTCCCTGCTCCAAAACCTAGCCGCTGCCCTCCAAACCTGGCAGCTCGCCCCAGGAGGCACCTCCCCATGAGCACCGAACCTGCGTCGAATCGCGGCTCCTGGTACCTGTTGACCGGATCGCTGATCGGCCTGGCACTCGGCCTGCTGGTGGCGTGGGTCCTCTTTCCGGTCGAATACGTGGACACGGCGCCGGCATCGCTGCGCCCTGACTTCAAAGATCAATACCGCAGCCTGATCGCCTCCGCATTCCTGGCAACCGGTGAGCTGGGACGGGCGCAATCCCGCCTCTCGCTGCTGGACGATGCGGACCCGGTACAGGCGTTGACCCTCCAGTCTCAGAGCGCCCTTTCGGCCGGCGACCCAGACGGTTCTGCCTACGCCCTGGCCCGTCTGGCAGACGCATTGAAACTATCCCCCACCGGGGTCAGCATCCTTCCGACTTCCACGCCCGCCTCAGCGACGCAATCCCCGCTGTCCGGCGCGACTGTCACACCAGCCCACCAGCCGGCCTCCATGATCACACCCGTCTCGTCCCCCACCCCTCGCCCGACGCGCACCCCCACTCCAACCGTTGGCGCCGCCTACATATTGATTAAGCAGGAAGATACCTGTGAGACGAACCTGCCCGAGGGGCTCTTGCAAGTCGAAGTCCAGGATGCGGCCGGAAGGCCCGTTCCCGGCGCCGAGATCATCCTCGCCTGGCAGGGGGGCGAGGAACATTTCTTCACCGGGCTGAAGCCAGAACTCGGGGACGGTTATGCAGACTTTACGATGACGCCCGATACTGTGTATACCATTCAACTGGCTTCCGGTGGTCAACCTGTGTCGAACCTGAGTGCCCCCTCCTGTCGGACCGATGCAGGCGATAGCTACCACGGCGGCGTACGATTACTGTTTCAGCAACCATAGCACCTACCCCCTCCCGCTCCCTCCCCCCATTCCGCATTACAACGGTGCCTGCGGCATTAGTGCAGGCAGGAATGGGGAAGGGCTGGGGTGGGGGTCACGGTTGCCAATCGCCTCTCAAGAAGATGACCACATCCGCTGGGGCATTCGGGGTATATTTCAGTTGGATCTGGCCCGAGCCAAGCCCCATCAGAGACATCAAATAGCGTAACATATAAGGATCGCCCCGGTAATCCACCACGGTTGTATATCCATCTGCATACCAGAAAATGGGGAATTCAGGGTGCTCCTGGCCGGCATTTCCGGTCAATACCACATTTACCCCCTGTGAGGCCAGGTAGTCACTCGCGCTTTGGGCCAGGCCAGGAATCCCCGAGCCAGCGTTCAACACCGCCACGCGCGCGCCTTCGTCGCGCAATTGTTGCGCCAAGTCTCCGACTGCCATCGGGCCGAGAGCGCCGCCCCCGAAGACTTCATCCCGCAATTCGCGGATCTTATCGGGAATGGGCTTGAAGATATCCAGGCCGTCTGGCGAGGTGCCGATGGTCATCATGCTGTAATCAATCACACCCTTTTTGATATTCTCCTGAGGGATCTGCATGGCCAACACACCTAGCTTCACGGCATCATCCAACGACATATTCGTGTGAATACCCGATGAAAGCTCCTGGTAAAGCGCCGGGGCCTTTGCTACCAACGTAGGTAGCATGTTTAGCGAAAGGACTTTATCCCGGATCGCAAAAATAACCTGCTGTTGGCGCCTGGCCCTGTCAACGTCTCCGCCTTCGGTGTAACGGGCGCGGGCGTAGGCCAGAACGTGCGCCCCATCGAAATGGTAAGTGCCGGGCTGCAGATCATAGATCGTGTTGTGCTGGCCAATCGGATCGAGCGTTATCGTCTCAGTCACCTCGATGTCGAGACCGCCAATCTCATCTATCATCTGTGTAAATGCCCCGAAATCTATCTGAGCATAGTATTGGATTGAAACGCCCAGGAAATCTTCGACCGTCTTTACCGCTAGACCAGGGCCGAGACCCGGCAACTTATTCGCCTCGCCCAAAAAATAGGCTGTATTGATCTTGCCATAGCCGAATCCAGGAATGTTCACCCACATATCACGTGGGACGGATAACATGCCGGCTGTCTTGGTGATTGGATCAATCGTGAGCAATATCATTGTATCCGAACGCGGCGGGCCTTGGGTTTCCGGGGAGTTCTGAGCAGCCAACCAGTCACGATAATCCAAGCCAATGATCAACACCGTGACTCGACTTGCGCCATCCCAGGGTGCAGGCATTTCCATCTGAGGGGCGCTGGTCGTCGGCGAGACCCCAGGCGCGCTGGATGTCTCCCCAACCGTACCTGGGGCAGATGCCGTTTGCGGATTGGCAGCCGTAATCCCGCAACTGGCCGGCGGGATGCCGGGCAGCGAGGTCAATTTCCAGCAGGCGACGAAGCCGCGCAAGAAAACAAACAGGGCAATTGCCAGGATCAGGCCAGCTCCCATGAGGATCCATCCCCTCTTGGAGAGGCGAAACACAGGTCGAGCCTTTTGCAGAGCATTGGAGTTCTTATCAGACATACGCTTCTTTCAACATACACAATAACTTGGGGGGTGTCCTTTACTTTGAAAAGACGCCTTTCAATCAGGTTTGAGATAGACCATACCCAGGCCGAGACGTTCGAGTCCCTCCTCGGCCCAGAATTGCATAGACAAGGAATCCTCTTCGAGGGCAGCCATCAGGGAGGGGACAGCGCGCGGATCGCCGATGCAGGCCAGGGCACGTACAGCCTCCAGGCGCGCCTTGTGCGGCCCGTTCTCTAACATCTCAAGCAGGGCAGGCAATGCGTCGCTGCCGATCGCGGTCAGAGCGTCTGCGGCCAATTCCGCGCTGACAGGCTCAGGGTCCGCGAGCAGCCGGATCAGGCCGGGGATGGCGTTCCCGTCAGGGTGATGGCAGAGTGCCAGCGCAGCGCATTGGCGCACCTCGGCAGCCGGGTCCGCCAACGAGGCGATCAGCCAATCCGTGGGCGGCTCGGCCATCTGCGCCAGCGTGCGGATGGCCCACCAGCGCGCGTCCACCTCTGACGAGTCTATCAAGGCTCTCAGGGAAGGCAAGATTCCGGCGCCGCGTCCGGCCAGCCCAGATACAGCGGCCTCGGCGCGCAGGTCATCCCCGCAGGTCAATTCCGCCAACAGGGTACACAGTTCTTCGGCCATGCTATTTGATCGGCGGGGGCGGTACGGGCAGGTCTTTCTCGGCTACCTTGACCCACTTATCTCCTTCGTCAATCAGCATGACCGGGATATCCTCCACGATGGGATATTTGCGGTCGCAGTCCTGGCAGATCAGCCAGGTTTCCTTGTAAAACTTCAGCAGTCCGTCCTTTTCGCGGACGCAGGCTGGACAGCGCAATATTTCGAGCAAATCTTGACTTATCATCGTGTTCTCCGATTTCAGGTGGCTATTTTACCACGTCTGACAAGGAGTCCGTCGTCTCTTGACGACAGTCGCCTGGAACCCGTTTTTAGAGAAAACGGGTTCCTTATGCATCTAGGGCTGGCACCAACCTTTCTCCTCAGCCAGCGCCTTAGGGTCATCAGTACCCGGCCCAAATTCGCAGACTGCCTGCCAGGCCTCGTAGTGGGTCGAGATCGTATCGTTGTACAAGACCTGCCCGCCGCGCCAGACGATGCGCGTTACGGTGACGTTGGCGCCATCGGCGGCCCAATCCACCTGTTTCATCTCACCTTTCTGGAGGTCGG
>CAYZIQ010000134.1:4892-8011 GCA_964478375.1 uncultured Chloroflexus sp.
TCAACCAGCGGGACATAGACCGTCGCGTCCAGCCCGGCGAGGTTGGGGTCGTGGCCATATTGGGTTTGCTCGTAATAGCCCACCCGATAGGCGTGGGGCGTACGCGAAACGATCGGATAGCCCGCGAAGAAAACAGTACGGAACAAAGTGGTGCTGACCTGGCACACGCCTCCGCCGACGCCCGTGATCGTACGCCCATTGGAAATGATCAAGGCTTCCTGGAAACCGTTTTCGAGGCTGATATCGCCAAGCGCTCCCGCCATCGAAAAAGTCTCGCCAGGCGCAACCAGCAGTCCATGGAACTTGGCTGCTGCCGTCTGGATGTTCTGGATGCGTTCAGAGCTGGAGCCGCTAAAATAAGTGGAAGAATGATCGGGATCGCTGACCAGGCCGGTAATGCCCAACGACTCGGCGGTGGCATCATTTCCCACCGCAGGCTGGATGTAGATCATCTCCAGGGGGATATTATGCTCGCCCTGCAAGGCTTTCTGCTGGATGGCCGCGAGGGTGGCACTCACGTCCAGTTTACGCCCGATGACCGCTGATTGGAGCAAATCCAACTGCCGCGTATCATCGTTGAATATGAAACGGGCATTCTCGGCGCCGCGATCCAGGCTGGTGGCGATTTCCTCCAAAAAAGGCTGCAAGACGGCGGCATCCAGCGAGACTTGGTACTCTGCGCCGCTGCCGGACGGCACGCGCGTGACGAGCAGCATGTTTGCCAGGGTCTGGACCTCCACCACCCACGGGCCGGGATCGCCGCTCTGCATATCGGGGATGCTGAGGGTCAGCGGCGCGCTGAGGATGTTTCGGGCAGTGGCAGCCGCCGCGCTGGCATCCAATATTTGCGGGGCTTGATCTTCGATAACGAGCGGCACCTCGCCATCCCGGAAGGACTGCAACTGCGCTGTCAGGCCGAGCAAGGTCGCGTCCACGTTGAGCAGCCGCCCCACCTGACCGGGCGTGTCGCTCACCTGAGTGCCCTGGATAGTCAGGGTGGCCTCGATGACCGGCTTGTCTATTTGGGCAGCGATGGACTGGAGATAATCGTAAGCCACGCGCTGATCGAACAGGATCACCGGCGAGATGTCCACACCGGCTTGCCAGGCGCTCACCTGCGCAGCCAAGCTGCCGAACAACCCGCCGCTACGCCCAACCCGATAAGCAGATTGGACGCTGGCACTCACGTCGAAAACCATGCCAAGTTGAGCCGGAGCCGCCAGCCAGATTTTGTCGCCATCCCGGAAGAGGATCTGGCCGGCGTATGGATAGGTAAGGCTTTGGTTGAGTCTCAGGGCCGCTTCTTCGGGCGTGAGGCCGGATATATCTACACCGGCCACCGAGACGCCAGGGAAGATGTGCCCGGCGTAATAGAACTGAAAGCCGCTGGTCACTGCAGCAATGGACAGGGTGAACAGAAGCAAACCACCCAGCAGGGCAGCTAGGATCTGGGGGAAGAGATTCGTTCGCCGGGGAAGAGGGTAGGAGGTGGAAGTCATTGTCAGAGATTATACCTTCAGGAACCCGTTTTCTCGGAGAAAACGGGTTCCTTCGATAGACGAGCAGCCTCACTTTTTGTTCCGACTCAGCCGCAGGCCAGGGATGAGCATGGGCGTGGTAGACTGATAGGCAGCGTATTGCGCGCCAAACTCGCGGTTCAGCTTGCGCTCCTCGAAATACGCGCCGCCGAGAATATACACCGTCAAACCTAGGTTGATTGCCAAGATGTTGACTGTCATGATAGGCGTGAGCCAGATAAAGAGCAGCCCGGTGGTATACAAAGGGTGGCGGACACAGCGATACAATCCGCTGGTCGTCAATTGCGCTGGCTGTTCTTCTTTTCCCGATAGTTGGCGCAGACCGAGAAATTCCCACGCGTCCGTCTGACGGAAACCGATCACCAGCGCGGCGACGGCAAGCAATTCCCCGAACACCATCAGCCCCGACCACGGCAGTTGGACGAGGTACAGCGTCCGGTCCGGGGTCAGGGCGGCGAGGGCCAGCACCGGCAGGAAACTGACGCAAGCGAAGGCATTGTAGCCAAGACGGTAGAAGCGCATGGCCCGATCACCAAGCCTGCGCCGGACCAGTTCTTTGGCTTTCAAGGAAGCCAGAAGTGAATGGAACAACCCCCAAAACAGAACCGATAAAATGAGCCAGATCATTGTCTCTTTCTTGCAGTTTTATCCCGGAATCTGCTCGCCGATCAGCCTGAATTTCACCGCGCCGTCCGGGCAGAGAAACGTCATCTCGGTCGGACCTTTGCCGCCCAGATTGCGCAAATCACCGCCGCAGCGGACGGCCTCGAGAGACGAGAAAATCTTGATGAACGAGGTGGGACAGAAGCCCGCCGGAGTCTCGAACCGGCAGGTGAACGTATCGCCCACTTCGAGTCCCAGGCGGCATTCTTCGGCCTTATTTTCCTTCCCCACTTGCAGGACCTCGATGGTAAATTGCCAATCTTCAGGATACCACTTCTTCATCATACGTCCTCCTGATCTCAATTCCTTTAGTGGTTAGAGGTCAAGCTTCCATGCTTATAAAGATTCAGGTCAGCAATGAAACGAAAATCCTTTGCGTTAAGTGTGTAAAGCGGCAAACTGTGGCGCATCGCAGTGACGGCAATCAACGCGTCCGGTACGCCTATCCCGCGCCCTATAGAAAAGTTCCCCCATCGTTACCACGCTGACGGCGAGTTCATCTGAACCGATACCGCGCAGAGTCTCGATGACCTCCGCGCGGCCTTTATAAAACTCGATCAGGATATTCGTGTCGCACAGGATCACATCCGCTCCGGCCATGCTTTTTTCCGAATTGTTTCCAGAGAAACATCACGCCCAGCCCATGAGCCAGCCATGGCAAAGAAATCCTGTTTCTGTCGTTTCGACGAGGGAACTGTGGCGGGATAGTTTACGCTGGAAATCTTTTCGATGAAATCGAGAGACCTCAGATATTGTATGAGGTCTCGTGCCTTTTTCCTATCGCGAACTTGAATGACAATTTGTTCCATACGACACCTCAATCAAGCATTATACTTTACTCTGCTGAATTTCATGCGCTAAACGCAGGCAGTTCAACCGTCCCGCTGCCGGACTGGACGAGATAATACGGCACCCAGG
>CAYZIQ010000135.1:0-7914 GCA_964478375.1 uncultured Chloroflexus sp.
AGCCCGCGCCGATCAGTTCTCGGTTGGTAATGTGCAAGTTATTGCAGTGGAGTCAACAATGTTCTCCGAAATATCCAAATGGACTCAGGCTTTTCGCTTACCCAACTCCTCTGGTGTATAGTGACAATAGATCAAGTGGCCATTTCCCGTTTCACGCCTTGGCGGTTCTTCTTTCTCACAGATTTCTCCGATCTTGAACGGGCAGCGTGTATTGAACCGGCACCCTGGCGGCGGGTTGACCGCGCTCGGAACGCGCCCGGATAAACGGATGTGCGAGGGTTTCAGGTCCGGGTCGGGTCGGGGAACGGCAGCTAAAAGCGCGGTCGTATAGGGGTGGTTGGGAGGTTGGTAAATTGTTTCGCAAGGTCCGATTTCTACGACCTTTCCCAGGTACATTACTGCCACATCGTCAGCAAAGAAGCGCACCGAACTCAGGTCGTGCGAGATCAGGATCATGGTGGTGTTATGTGAGTTCTGGATCTCAAGCAACAGGTTCAGCACGGCAGCCTGAACGGAGACATCCAGAGCTGAAACAGGCTCATCGCACACCACCATTGCCGGGTTGGTCGAGATCGCCCGCGCAATGCCAATGCGCTGCTTCTCTCCCCCCGAAAGCTGGCGCGGCAGGCGGTTGTAGTAACTGGCATCCAATTTAACCGCCTGCAGCAGGCGCTCGACCTCGGCGCGCACCTGTCCTGCCGGTACGGTCTTGAAGCGCCGCAGCGAAAAAGCGATCTGATCGCCAACGCTGAAAGACGGGTTGAGCACACCATTGGGGTCCTGGAAGACCATTTGCATTTCTTTGATGGTGGCGGCGGTGCGCTTGTTGACCGGTTTGGAAATATCCAGGCCGAGAAAATCCACATGCCCGCCGTAAAGCGGTTCCAGGCCGACGATGGCCTTGGCCAGCGTGCTCTTGCCGCAGCCGGATTCGCCGACGATCCCCAGGGTGCGCCCACGGCGGATATAAAAACTGACATCATCCGAGGCGCGCACATACTGTCGTTTTTCCAGGCCGAACATCCCACCGACCGTTTTGAATGGGACGGGGTAATACACCCTGGCTTCCTCAACATTCAAAACATTACCGGGACCCGAATCGACCCGTTCGGGACAGGGTTCCTTCGCTATCTCTTCCATCTCCCAGATCTTCTTTGCATCTTTCCACTCAAGCGAACGGAGACACCGGACCTGATGCCCGGGCAACATTTCTACGAGCGAGGGATGCTTCGCGGAACATTCCGGTGATGCCAGATTGCAGCGAGGTGAGAAAATGCAGCCGGATGGCAGATTGCCGGGCGAAGGGACGCGGCCATCAATGGGGTAGAGGGTGCGCGTGCCCTTGGGGGCATCCACATCCGGCAGGCAGCGCATCAATCCCATGGTGTAGGGGTGCATGGGGGTGCGGTAGATGGAATGCGTGTCAGCCAGCTCAATTATCTCGCCAGCGTACATGACCGCCACCTTGTGGGAGACGCGCGCCACCACGCCCAGATTGTGGCTGATGTAGAGTGTAGCCGTCTGATAGCGTTCTTGAAGTTCAGCGATCAAATCCAGAACAGCGGCCTCCACGGTCACATCCAGGGCAGTGGTAGGCTCATCCATGATCAGCAGGGAGGGACTGTTGAGCATGGCCATGGCGATCAGAACTCGCTGCTGCTGCCCACCCGAAAGCTGGTGGGGGTAACGCAGCATGACAGCCTCCGGGTCGGGCATGTAGACTTTCTTGAGCGCCTCGAGCGATTCGGCATAGGCGGCTGCTTTATTGAAATTGCGGTGCGTGATCAGACTTTCAGCCAGTTGATCCTGGATGCGCATCGAAGGATTCAGAGCCGACATGGGTTCCTGGTAGACCATGGAGATATCGGCGCCACGCAATCGTCGCAGATCCTCCTCGGATCGGTCGCGCAATTGTTCACCCTTGAAAAGGACATCGCCGTGCGTAACCCGTCCATTACGCCCCAGGAAATTAACCACCGAGAAGGCCACCGTGCTCTTCCCGCAGCCAGATTCGCCGACCAGACCAAGGTTCTCACCGCTATGGATATCGAAAGAGACATCGCGCACCGCGTCAACCGCCCCTTTGCGTGTCTGGTAGGTCACGGCTACATTTTTCAGCGATAGGATGGGAGACTCTGCCATAAACAAATCCACCTTCTCCTACTGGTAGCGCATGCTTTCCTCGCGCAGGCCATCGGCGAACATGTTCAAACCGATAACCAGTGTGACGATCGCCAGGGTGGCGCTCAGGACCGGCCAGACGTTGGTCGTCATGTGATTATGACCTTCCTGGACCATCCCGCCCCAATCCGGTGTGGGCGGCGGCAGCCCCAGGCCGAGGAAGCCGAGAGTGCCAATGTAAAAGGCGGCATAACCGATACGCAACAGGAAATCCACGATCAGCGGGCCACGGCAATTCGGCAGGATCTCACGCAGCATGATGATGAAATCCGGCTCACCGCGCAGCTTGGCGGCGGCCACATACTCGCGGGTGCGGATGTCCATGGTCAGGGCGCGTACCAGGCGGGCGATGCCCGGGGCGCCGCCGATGGCAATGGCGATCACCACGTTGAATGATGATGCTCCGACCGCCGAAATAATGATCATATATAGCAGAATGGTTGGGAAAGCCATGAAGGCGTCCAGGATACGCATGACGGTCTCGTCAATCGCCCCCCCGTAGTATCCTGCCGGCAGGCCGAGGGCAACCCCCAGCAGAAAGGCCACCAGCACCGAGAGTGGGCCGAGGGTCAGGATGGCGCGGGCGCCATAAGCCACCCGGGACCAAACGTCGCGGCCCAGGTCGTCAGTCCCCAATACGTGTCCCGCCGAAGGGCCCTTGTCCACCTGTCTGTAATCCTGCTCCAGCGGCGAATGGGTGGTGATCAGCGGAGCAAAGCACGCAACCAGCGCCCAGATCAGCACGATAATCAGTCCGATCACAGCCGTTGGGGATGAGAAGACAAGCTCGGTCAGGTTCTTGATTCCTTGCCACAGCCCCTTGAAGGCATGAGAGGACCCGGAAGGAACCTGGGTTCTGATCGCCTTGTTCGAAGGAAGGTTATCGGTATCCATGGCACATCCTAGACGTAGCGGATGCGTGGATTGATCAGCGAATAGACCAGGTCGGCGAATAACTGGGTGCCAACCGCCAGCAGGATCAGCACCATGGAGCCAGCCTCGACGGCGTACACGTCTTTGTAAAGGGCGGCATTGAGCAGAAAGTTTCCCAGCCCTGGATAGCCAAAGACGGATTCGACGACCACCAAACCGCCGATGAACCAATTGACGTGCAGCATGATCACGGTGATGGGCGCCATCATGGCATTGCGCAATACATGGCGCAGCACCACCTGCCGATAGGAGAGACCCTTGAGGATGGCAGTGCGAACGTACTGGCTACCCAGGACTTCGACAACGCTGGAGCGCGTGATACGCAGCACATATCCCACCTCCACCAGGCTGGCCGTCAGGACCGGCAGGATGATCAGCCGCGGGTTCTTGAGGAGCGCGTCGGGGCTCGTGAAGACTGCCGATCCGGGCAGCACCTTGAGCCAGAGGGCAAAGATGATGATCAATAGAATTCCGGTGGCAAAATCCGGGGAACCGGTCGTGATCAGACCGCCGATGGATATGATCCGGTCGGCGAGCTTGCCCTCGTTCAAGCCGGCGATCAATCCAAGGACAACAGCAGTGGGAATGGAAACCAGGAAAGCCAGGGCAGCCAGGATCAGTGAGTTGATGATCCTGCGACTGATCACCTCCGTGACAGGGGCGTTGTAACGTAGCGAGACGCCCGCATCGCCGCGCAGCAGACCCTTGCTGAGCGGAATATACTCGGTCGGCGCGTCAACTTTCTCCTGCCATCCGGAATAATCATAGGTGTACTGGATCTCATTCGAGCCTTTTACCCACCTGGCTGCGCGGTTGCCGGTATCAACACCCCAAAAATAGGTGACGCCATTGGAGTCCACTTTCCAATCCTGGTCGGCAGGTTGCTTGATGGTCGAACCATCCGGCTGGCGCACAAACCTGACCAACTGCCCATCCTGGACATCCCACTTCACCAGGTCGCCATTCGGCTCGACCGCCCACCATTCGCGGGCCTTTGCCACCAGACCCTGCTGGGAGACCGTCTCCTTAAGGGGTAGCCGCACCTTGGACCCAGCCTGCCAATCCGAACCGAACAGCCAGGAGATGTAGCGGATGACCGCCGGGCGGTCCAATCCGAGCTGCTTCTTCATGGACTCCTGCTGCTCAGGTGTGGAGAAAATCCCGATCATGTTGCGAGCCACATTGCCAGGGGCGATTTCCACAATGGCAAACACGATGACCGAGACCAGGAACATGGTGAGCAGCATGGTCATCAGGCGTCGAACAATGTATCTTGCCATAATCTATCCCTTTAGCCCTTCTGGTCAATCCACGCTTGCTCCCGGAGGACAATTTCGTGAATTGCCTGCTGAACCTCAGCCGGCAAGGGTTCAGGTTGGTGCTTTGCGAGGATGCCATTTACCATCTCGGCGGCGCGCGCCTCCATGCTCAAACTGCCTCGTTTCTGCCAGATCGAATAAGGGTTCTTGTCGATCAACTTGGAATAGAAAGGTTCCTTATAATGACGGAGCGTATGCGGGTGACTCAGGTAACTGCCGGTGGGGCCAAGATCCTCGATCACATCCAATGCAAGAGTTTCGTCGTCAACCACCACGCCAGCGGTTGCCGCACGTATAAAGCCCAGGATCTCATTGCAAATGGCGATCATTTGCAGACTACCTTGCAGTCCGGCGTCCATGAATCCCACATCATGGATGATATTGGCCCCATGCAGCAGGGAGGTCATCAAGCTGAGAGTTGCCTCAAAGCCACTTTGTTGATCCATGATTTTCGAGTCGGTGGAACCGCCAAGACCGAAGACTGGCAAATCGTAGAATTTACCCATGGAGGAGGGCACGCCCTGTTCATCTGCAAGGACATAATTTCCTACCATCGTCTGCAAATTATAAGGGCCGCCATTCCAGCCGGGAACTGCTACCGGCGCGCCCGGATGTATCAACTGCGACAATACAATTCCGAGCAGGGTGCCAGCATTCATCGAAGCCATACAACCGGCAGTGGTTACAGGAGAGTTAACGCCGCCAGCATTCAGAGGTATATATAATTGCGGTAAGCCTTTTTCTGCCAGGAACATGCATTTTAGCAACGCTTCTGCATTGGCAACCAGACCAGAGGTCACATTAATATAACAGGTGGCAAATGGCTTTTTCTGGAACGCTTCTTTTCCACCTGCAACAGCTTCGCACATTTCAATAGCAGCTGCACAGCCTTCAAAATCAGGGGTGACAAAGACGATGGGCTTGGTGGTATGGTTAAGCATGACCTCCATTTGATAGCGGTCATATATTCGTTGATCCACATCTTCAGGCAGGAAAGCCGACATGACGAAATCAATCTCAGGCAGGGCATCCATCAAAGTGGAGGCTTCCTTGACATCCTTCAGAGTGGGGCGGCGGCGTTGTCCTGTCAGGTGATCCAGGATGTTCAGGCAGTCAGAGCCACCGCCGTAATAGGAATTATATTTTCCAGCTCGCAAGGCCACCTTGCCATTGCGGTTATAGAGAATGATGCGTTTCGGTGCAGTCGCCAATGCTTGAGCGACCATGTATTCAGGGATACGCACCCGCAATCCATCTGCTGTGGCGCCGCCTTTTACCAGAACACCTCTGGCTTTTTCTTCGTGAACATCAACGCCAATCCGCTGGAGGATCTCCAGGCTGGCGGCATGAATCTTTTCGCATTCCTGCAGACCGAGGCGGGAGTAGTGCGCGCTGGTCATGCTTGTACCGTGGGTTTGTATCATTATCTTCCCTCGCAAATTCCGGGGATTGGTGAAAATTACTCCCACGCTGCCAACCCGTTAGGGGTTGACAGCGTGGGTTTTTCAGGATGGTGAAACGGTTAGGCTTCCTTCCAGGCTTCGGTGAGCAGGGCGTACTCATTCGGCGTGGGTACGATGCCGTGAACCTTGGGGGTGTAGATCTTCCAGACGTTCATGAAGAACGGCGTGCAGATCGAGCCGCGCTCCTTCATGATGGTTTCCAGCTTTAGGCCGATGGCCTTGCGGGCGGTCACATCGAGAGTGGCTTGAGCCTCAGTGACGAGTTGGGTGAACTCGGGATCCGACCAATGACTCTCATTCCAGTCGGATAGCTTGCCGGTGGCAGGATCGGCGGTGTAGCCCTTTTGCAGGACGATAAGCGCCGAGGTGCGATGCGCCCACCAGGTGATGCCCATGTTGAAGTCCGTCCAGCCGTTCCAGTATTGGCTGGCGGGCATTGGCACCAGGTTAATGGTGAGCCCGGCGGCGGCGGCGTCTTCCTTGAGGGCCTGGGCATAGGCCATGGATTCGGGCCAGTCGCTGGCGACGGTCAGGTCAACCGACAGGCCATTGGCATAACCGGCCGTGGCGAGCAATTCCTTGGCTTTGGCGGTATCGAAGGGCAGCGGATCCAATGGGCTGTACTCGGTGTTGGCAGGAGCGATGTGGCTGTCGTTGCCGACGACTCCCTGGCCCTGGAGGGCCAGCTGCAGGATCTTCTCGCGGTTGTGGCAGTATTTCAACGCCAGGCGTACGTTGTTGTCCTTCCAGGGATCCTGGTCGGCGCGCACACGCAAGACACGTGTGGCGCTGGTGGCTGTGGGAACAACGACGAAGCGATTGTCGTCCTTGACCGCCTCCCAGGTTGCCACGGAGGGTTCGAGGATGGTATCCACCTGCCCGCTTTGCAGGGCAGCCACATAGGCTGCCTGGTCCTCGCCCGGCATGACCATGACGATCTCGCCCAGGTAAGGCAGGGACTTGCCGTCCACGCCCACCCGCCAGTAGTCCGTGCGGGCTTTCATGTGGGCGCGCTCGGTGGCGACATATTCGACCATGGTGAATGGACCGGTGCCATAAGGTTCTCTGGTGATATCACCGCCAAAAGTGGCAGGGACGATGGCCGCCGGATAGTCGGCCAGGTGGTCGGGGATGAAAATGCTGGGATTATTGAGATGCAGGGTTACGGTGTAAGCATCGATCTTCTCAACACCATTGGCATCCATGTAGTTCATCGAGGCGAGCATGGATGAATTCGTGTTGGGATCCAGCCAGCGTTTGAGGTTGAAGACCACATCATCGGCAGTGAAGTCCTTCCCGTTGTTGAACTTGATGCCCTTCTTCACGACAAGGGTCCAGGTCTTCAGGTCGTCGCTGGCCTTCCAGCTTTCCAGCAGATACGGGCGGGTGATGCCCTGCGGGTCAGTCTCGGTCAGATACTCGAACACCTGGCGCCACGAGTGTGAGGCGCTGACCAGCGAGAACTGGGCCGGATCTGAAACGCGCTCGACACGGCAGGCAACATTCAGTACACCGCCGCGGGTGATGGCCGGCGCACTGGAAGTAGCAGTTGCCGGAACCGCTGTGGCTGGGGCGGAGGTTGCAGGGGCGGAGGTAGCCGGTGCGGAGGTGGCGGTTGGAGTTGAAGGGGCGCATGCTGCCAGAAGATTGGCAGTTCCGAGGGAAACGCCCAACAAGGTGGCGACCTTCAGAAAATCGCGGCGGGACATGGATCCTTGGCGAAGCCCTTCCTGCGCCTCCCTGACGATAGGATGGATATTCTTCTCTTCCATTGTTGCATTTCTCCTTCTAATTCAAATCTTTGTAATTGGATGGGGCATTCTTTAGAAGCACGAATATACCTTGCGAAACACCTCCTCTCTGGCACATCACTCGATTTTTGTCATTTTTTAGGCCAAAATGCATACTAAGGATTGAAACCAAAAATGGTCCGACGGAACCACAAAACGACTACATTATATCAATAATAGCATCTAATATATCAGATGTCAATAATTATCAAATGTGAAATATTAGAA
>CAYZIQ010000136.1:0-7759 GCA_964478375.1 uncultured Chloroflexus sp.
AAAACGTCTCTTCTGGCTCGGTTGAATTTGCCAATGGTTTGATGCGAACCTCCGATTTCGATTACAGCCTGCCTCCCGAATTCATCGCCCAAACCCCCATCGAGCCGCGCGACTCCTCGAGCCTTCTCGTCCTGCGGCGTGACACAGGGAAGTTGGAACACGCGATTTTCTACAGTATCGGCAAATATCTCAACCCCGGCGACTTGCTGGTGCTGAATCGAACTCGCGTTATTCCAGCCCGGTTGTTTGCACACAAGCTGACTGGCGGCCGCGTCGAGCTGCTCCTCCTGCGGAGGGAGGATATACACACATGGGAATGTATCGTTGGCGGAAAGGGCCTCAAGCCAGGCAGCCGCCTCCTTCTCGATGAGAACGGCCCTGAGGCCGAGATCGTGGCTGTGTTAGGCGGGGCACGGCGGATGGTACGCTTTGCCAGGCCAATCGAGCTGTACCTGCCCAGGATCGGGCATGTTCCCCTGCCGCCCTACATCCACGAGCCGCTGAAAAATCCGGAACGCTACCAGACTGTCTACGCGCGTGACCCAGGCTCGGCTGCCGCGCCAACCGCAGGTTTGCACTTCACGCCGCGACTGTTGGATGAGCTGCAAGCGCAGGGGGTGAAGACCGCCTATGTCACCCTGCACGTCGGGCTGGACACGTTTGCCCCGGTGACGGAAGCGAACCCTGAAAAGCATTCAATCCACACTGAGTGGTGCGAACTGCCACAGGAAACAGCAGATGCCATCAATGTGACGCGTCAATCCGGAGGGCGTGTTATCGCAGTGGGTACGACTTCTGTCCGAACGCTCGAATCCGCAGCGGTAGGACGAGATACTATCTCATCCTACACCGGCAATACCAATTTGTTCATTCTGCCCGGCTATCACTTCAGGCTCGTGGATTGCATGATCACCAACTTCCATTTGCCGCGTTCGACGCTCATTATGCTGGTCAGCGCCTTCGCCGGCCGTGAGAGGATTCTCCACGCCTACGAGGTCGCCAAGCGTGAAAAATACCGCTTCTACTCCTTCGGCGATGCGATGCTGATCATATAACGCGCAATTACGTTTTTACGCTTCGCGTTCTACGAACTGTGTCCATGCCTCTCGAATCGCTCAACACCGAACTCTTTGCCTGTCGGAAATGCCCGCGCCTGGTTGCCTGGCGGGAAGAGGTAGCGCGTGTTAAACGTCGCGCCTTTCGCGACTGGGAATACTGGGGTAAACCTGTCCTTGGCTTTGGAGACCCGCAGGCGCGCGTAATGGTGGTAGGATTAGCCCCCGGCGCGCACGGCTCGAATCGCACCGGGCGAATGTTCACCGGCGATGCCTCTGGCGAATTTCTCTATGCTGCGCTCTTTCGCGCCGGATTTGCGAGCCAACCCGAATCTCATCACCGCGATGATGGCCTGACTTTGGATGACATATACATTACGGCAGTCTGCCGCTGCGCGCCGCCGGGCAACAAGCCCTCAATGCAGGAAATGGCAAATTGCCAGCCGTATCTCCAGCGCGAGCTGGAACTCATCCAGCCAAAGGTCATCGTCGCGCTGGGGCGCATTGCCTTCGACGCCATCCTGCGCGTTTTCCAACCTTCGAACCCCGAACTTGTCTCAACTGCCGCCTTCTCTCACGGCGCTCTTTATCCGCTGAAGATCTCTTCGCCAGGCGCTGATTCACTGCTCACTGATCACTGGTTACTGTCTTCTTACCATCCCAGCCGCCAGAATACGCAAACTGGCCGCCTGACGCCGGAGATGTTCGCTGCCGTATGGCGAAAAGCCCGGAAATTATTGGAACAACCTCCCGTTGATTCGTTGACTCGCTGAATCGATATGCCTTCCTCTTCCTCCTTCGGCCCCATAGCCTTGCTCGGCTCCGGTGAGACCTCCCTCTCAGGAGGGCGGATCTTCGAATCCCTCGCGCAGAGTTTGCCGCCTCCTCTACGGATTATCATTCTTGAGACGCCGGCCGGTTTTGAGCTTAACTCGCTCCAAGTCGCCGCTCGGGTGGCGGACTTTCTGGAAACGCGCCTGCAAAATTACGATCCGGTGGTGACTGTTCTCCCGGCACGCAAGCGCGGCACCCCGTTCAGCCCAGATAACGCCGAGCTTTTAGTCCCCCTCTTATCCGCAAACATGATCTTCATGGGTCCCGGCTCGCCGACCTATGCTGTACGTCAGTTGCGCGGTTCCCTGGCCTGGGATATCCTGCGCGCCCGCCAGCGCATGGGCGCAGCCCTGGTCTTTGCCAGCGCAGCGACAATTGCTGTCGGGGCGCGTGCCTTGCCGGTATATGAGATTTACAAGGTGGGGGAGGAGGTATCCGCCCCACCCGGCCTCGACTTGTTCGCCGATTTCGGCTTGCCGCTATCCTTCATCCCGCACTGGAACAACGCCGAAGGCGGCGCGGACGTAGATACCAGCCGATGTTTCATCGGCATGGAGCGCTTCGACGAATGGTGCGCCTTGCTCCCGCCCGGTCACACAACTGTCGGCCTGGACGAGCACACCGGTCTGGTCTTTGATTTTTCTCTCGGCCAATGCCGCGTCAGCGGTGTAAGCTCGGTGACGCTGCTGCGTGAATGCAATCCCAAGATCTACCCGGCGGGTGCTACATTTTCCTTTGCTGAACTAGGGGAGCCTCGGTTGCCGGCTCTTCCAGAGGAGGGCATTCCGGCTTCGACCTGGAAAATGGTTATGGCTGCGGCCGCATCCGCGCAGGCGATTGGGGAAATTCCCGCTGAGGTGCAACGCCTGGCCGACGTGCGCCAGCAGGCGCGCACCCGCAAAGACTGGGCAACTGCTGACGATTTGCGCGCGCAGCTCGAAGCTCTCGGCTGGCGCGTGGAAGATACACCGGCCGGTCCGAAACTCGATAGAAAATAGGATAAAATACGTTCAGGAATTCCTGGAGATAGCCTCATGCGCGCCGTAGATATCATCGTCAAAAAACGCGATAGAAAAGAACTGACTCGCGCGGAGATCGAGTTCTTCGTGCAAGGCTTCACGCGCGGCGAGATCCCCGATTATCAGGTTGCGGCCTGGGCGATGGCGGTCCTGCTCAATGGGATGACCGCCCGCGAAACGGCCGATCTGACCCTGGTACTGGCCCATTCCGGCGTGATGATGGACCTTTCCGACGTGGTCAAGGTCGCCGTAGATAAGCACTCCACTGGCGGCGTCGGCGACAAGACTTCTCTAGTTGTGCTACCCGTTGCCGTTGCCTGCGGCCTGCCGGTTGGGAAAGTGTCTGGCCGCGGTTTGGGTTTCAGCGGCGGCACACTCGACAAGATGGAATCCATCCCCGGCTACCGTTGTGATCTGACCATTGACGAATTCAAACGCCAGTTGCGCGAGGTCGGCGTTGTCCTGACCGGTCAGACGCACGACCTGGCTCCTGCCGACGGCAAGCTGTATGCCTTGCGCGATGTGACTGGCACGGTGCAATCCATCCCGCTGATCGCCTCGTCCGTGATGAGCAAAAAGATCGCCGCCGGGGCGCAGGCCATCCTGCTGGACGTCAAGGTTGGCCTGGGGGCATTCATGCAGACACTCGAAGAAGCCAGCCAGTTGGCACACTTGATGGTCACCATTGGCGAGCTGGCCGGTCGCCGGGTCGTGGCCCTACTTTCTGATATGAATCAGCCGCTCGGCCACGCGGTGGGCAACGCCTTGGAAGTCCGGGAAGCGATCGAGACCCTTCACGGCGGCGGCCCCCGAGATTTCCGTGAACATTGTCTGACCGTTTCGGCACACATGTTGACGTTGGGAGGCATTGCCTCTGATCTGGCTTCAGGCCGTGCCCTGGCAGAACGCGCTCTGGACGATGGGCCTGCGTACCAAAAATTCCGCGCCATGGTCGCGGCCCAGGGTGGGGATGTGTCCTATGTGGACGATCCCGATAAATTGCCGAAGGCGCGGCGGATCGAGGTGGTAAAAGCCCCCCGAAGCGGGTACCTGGCTCAGGTCCATGCACGTATCGTGGGCGAGGCGGCAGTGACGCTTGGCGCAGGCCGGGCCAAAAAAGGTGATCCGATTGACCACGCGGTCGGCGTCGTCGTACATCATAAAGTCGGTGATTTCGTCGAAAAAAACCAACCGCTGTTCACCATCCATGCCAATGACCCAGCACGATTGGCCGAAGTCCGGGAATGTGTTTTGAACGCTCACGTTTGGAGCGATGAACCGGTTGCACCGTTACCTATCTTTTATGATAGCTAGTCGAAAAAGGCTTGCATTATCTTTAATAATGGTGCATACTAGTATAAGGAGTGCGCCATGACGACCGTATCTCTGCGTGGTTACAACCGAGAAATCGAAAGCTTGATCGAGGGCGGGCGGATTGACGAAGCTATTGCCCATTGCCAACATATTCTAAAGACCTTTCCCATGCACGTCGAAACATACCGTTTACTGGGGAAAGCTTTCCTGGAGGCTCGTCGTTTCACCGATGCGGCGGATATCTTCCAGCGCGTCTTGAATGCTGTGCCGGATGACTTTGTGGCCCACGTGGGGATGAGCATCATCCGCGATGACGAAGGCAATGTTGATGAGGCCATCTGGCACATGGAGCGTGCCTTCGAGATTCAACCCTCGAATCCAGCCATCCAGGCAGAATTGAAACGTCTGTATGGTAAACGGGACGGAATCGAGCCGCCGAAGGTACGTCTGACGCGCGACGCGCTGGCGAATATGTACACGCAGGGCGAACTCTACACGCAGGCCATCGCGGAGATTCGCTCGGTGATGGCCGAGGATGCGAATCGCCCCGACTTGCAAGTGATGTTGGCGCGCGCGTATTACCGGGCTGGTCAGAAGGTGGAAGCCACTGAGATGGCTATGGCCTTGTTGAAGAAATATCCCTATTGCCTGGATGCTTTACGCATTTTGGCGGACGTCCTGTCAGGAACAGGCCGCGCCGAGGATGCGCAGGTTTACCGTCAGCGTGTGGAGCAGATAGATCCGTATTCTTCTTTCGTGAAGGACTCGATTTTTCAATCCGATCAGGTGACGGATACGGCGGTCAACCTAGAACGCCTGGATTACCGGCCCAGTGAGAAACTGGAAACAGTGCAACCCGGTTGGGCTTCTTCATTGGGCATCAGGCTGAAGACAGGCCCGCTTCCGGAAATCGTACTTGCCAAGGCATCTCTTGCGGAAACTGTCTCACAACCCCTGGGAGTTGAGCAGGAGCAGCCATCTGCGCTGCCGCCTGCGGGGGCTGAAGCTGCCCAGGGTGAGGCCGCCATCCCGGATTGGTTGCGTTCTGCCGGTTGGAAGGAAGCCGCCAGCGAGGCAAAGGAAGGCCCGTCGGCGTTTGCCGAGGAGCCGCCAAGCGCCGAACCGATTGCCGAGGCAGAGATCCCCGATTGGCTGAAGGACATGGCTCCAAAAGAAGCTGCCGTCCCGGCGGATGTTCCTGAACCTGACTTGTCCAAGCTGGCAGCGGAGATGCCGCCTCCGACGGTAGTGACGCCCTTTGAGGGGACAACTGGTGAACTGAAGAAAACTGCTGGGCCGCCTTCGAAGCCGATGCCTCCTTTCGAAGGCGTCAAGGCGGGGGCAGCTTACGAAGAGTTGGGTGACACGCAGCCGAAGTGGATGAAAGGCGTTATACCGCCGGCCGCGCCGCCACCTCCATCCGCTGAGCCTGAACCCGCGACGGCTAGCCCGGAGCTGCCCTCACCTGAGGACCGGGATGCCGCTATGGCCTGGTTGGAAAGCCTGGCTGCAAAACAAGGCGCGAAGGCCGAAGAGCTGCCGACCAAGCCCGAAGAACGTCTCGAAACCTCGCCTGAGTGGGTGCGTCGGGAGATGGCGGGAGAGCCTGCCAAGCCTGTAGAAACTGAGGCCGCTGCCCTCCCCTCCAAGCCAGAGGTGTACGAAGTCCCGCCGCCCGCTTTACAGGAAGCGGCCCCCTTAGGACTCGCTCCGGAGGCGCCTGAATCTCCCCCTATGGAGAAAGCGACTCTGAATTGGTTGGACAGCCTGACCGCGGAAGGGGGCGCCGAGCTCGAATCGCAAAAGGCAGCCGCGCCGGAATTGGCCCAGGAACAGGCCGTTGACATCATTTCTGAGGCCGGTGGGTCAGAGGAAGCTGCCCCCGAAAAACAGGAGCCTGCAGAGGCGATGCCTGTTCCCCAGGAAAGCGATGTCGCCGCGTGGTTGAAAGAGCTCGAGGCGGCTGAGCTGACGGGGAAGACCCCCCCAGCTCCTCAGGATCAGCCAGCATCGCTGGCTGGAGAAGAGTTGCCTGATTGGTTGAGAGGTCTTTCACAACCTGCTCCTGCGGTTGAACCTTCGAAGGAAGAGGAATTGCCCGAATGGCTGCGCACTCCTATTGGAACACCTGAACCCCTCGTTGCGCAGACGCCCGCGCCGCAAGAGCGGGAAGCTGTCGAGGAAGCGAGAATAGCCCCTCCCTCCGCGGATGAGGGAATACCGATCGCCGCGATGCTGACTCCAACTGCCCCCGAAGAATGGCAGCCGGCTGAGAGGATAGAGGAGACTGGACCTGAACCGGTTAGTTATGTCATCGAGCCTGCACCGGAATCTGCGCAACCTGCCACGAAGCCGATTGCGCCCGAGTCAGAAGAGCCCGCGCCGCTTCCCACCGAGGCGGCTGCACCTATCCCTGGCACGATGGCGTCGGCACCCGCGGCAGGCGTGGAGGTCGGCGTGTCTCCTGCTCCAAGCCAGGATAAGGAGACCGAGATTCTGCTCGCTGCACAGGCGGCTCTCAAAGGTGGAAAACTCGACAAGGCAATGGCCGATTTCGAAAAGCTGATCAAGAAAAGGCGCCTGTTGGATGAGGTCATTCACGATCTGCGCGAGGCGGTCTATACCTTCCCGGTGGATATCATCGTCTGGCAGACGTTGGGCGATGCCTACAATCGCGCCAACCAATTGCAAGACGCGCTGGACGCGTATACGAAGGCGGAAGAGTTGTTGAGATAACACCAGTCTCCCGGTGTTTTAGAAACACCGGGAGACTTTTCAATGGAGAATATCAATATCATGGAACGAACGTTGGTGCTCGTCAAACCCGATGGTGTCCAGCGCGGATTGATCGGTGAAGTCATTAGCCGCCTCGAGCGGCGTGGCTTACGGCTGGTGGCGGCCAAATTCATGGTCGTCAGCCAGGAGCTGGCGGAGACGCATTACGCGGTTCACAAGGGCAAGCCCTTCTACGATGGACTCATCCGCTACATCACCTCCGCGCCGGTCATGGCGATGGTGTGGGAGGGACCGAACGCGGTGGCCGCTGTCCGCCAGACGATGGGGGCGACGCGCCCGACCGAGGCCGCGCCCGGCTCACTGCGCCACGACTTTGCCCTCGAGGTAGGCCGCAACCTGACCCACGCCTCGGATTCGGTCGAGAACGGCGAACAGGAGGTGGCGCTGTGGTTCGAGGCAGGGGAATTAGTAAGCTGGGAGCGATCCAACGATAGGTGGATATTTGAAAAGTAACTCTCGATGGTGATTGCGAAGCGTCCCGCCAGGGTCAATGACTGGCGGGACGCTTTGGTTTATCGACCAACGGCAGGCCCTTCAGCCGCCGATGATGGCGGACGGCGATTCAACGCCCAGAACGAAGGTGGCAAGTAACGACTAATCATGATGCGTGTAGGTAATCGGCTGGAAGCGCAGGTTAGGCGGCGTTTTGAGCTATCGGTCATCATTTCTCGAAGTCATCACTAGAGCCTGACTTGCTCATTTTAGTGTCCTGAAAACAATTTTTTAAGCACTGCTAAAGCC
>CAYZIQ010000137.1:0-7626 GCA_964478375.1 uncultured Chloroflexus sp.
TCGTCGAGCGCCAGTTCGGCTTACGGCTGGGAGAGATCGCTGAGGGTCGGCCTGCCGACCTGGCCATCCTCGACTACTACCCGCCCACGCCGCTCAGCGAAGCTAATTTCCTCGGGCATCTCATCTTCGGGCTGGTGGACGCGACGGTGGATACGACCGTCTGCCGCGGGAAGATTCTGATGTGCGGCAAGAAAGTCTTGAGCATGGACGAGGAACGTCTCGCCGCCCGTTCGCGCGAGCTTGCGCCGAAGATGTGGAAGCGGCTGCAAAAACTTTGATGCCCATCCTCCCGCAGGTTCCAAGCCTGCGGGAGGATGGTAAATCCAGCAAACCGTGCCTCAGGCTGTGACTTGCGAGACTTGACAGGATACAATTCAGTAGTATGATTGCCGACTTGTGTCATAAGGAAAGGGTCTATGGCAACGAAAACCAAACCCCAGAATGGCAATTCTTTGATCGGCTCCCCGGCTGACTCGCTGCGCGAGGAATACACTCGCCAGCAGGCGCTCTTTGAGGCGCAGCCGGCCATCGTCCAGCGGTTTCTGGAAGTGCAGGGACGGCAGGTGGCGGAGTCGTTCACCGAGCGGGCGCAGCGCGTCCGGTTCACGCTGCCGGACCGGATAACGGTTGGCGAAAAAGCGGAGGTTTTGCCTATCTCCGAAGCGGCGCGCACCCAAAGCGTAGGCAAGTTCGCGGACCGGCTGTCCGGGCGCGATGTCCATATCACGCTTCGGCAGCGGCTGACCGAACTGGAATCTTCGCCGGATAAAGCCATCGCAACCAGCGCCGGGCTGATCCGCTTTGCCGCGGCCCAGCACATCGTCCGCAACATGCTGCCGGCGGGACGTTCCGTGACCTACACAGCGGCTGAGGGCGAGGAGATCCCGTCCGTACCGGTCGCGGGGTCCGAACCCGAATCGGCCATCACCGCCGAGAGGGACGCCATCGCCGAGGAAGGCAAAGCCGAAGAGGGCCGCGGCAGCCTCCAGGTCCCGTATGTACCGGCGGCGCGGCGTTTCTACCTGCCGCAGTGGGTGGCATTCGACGACCGGGGCAGGATGCTCGTCCATTCGGTGGACGAGGCCGAGGCGCACGTCGCCTCGATGCAGAAATTCCTGGATATGCTGTTTGCGGCGCGGTCGCTTGCGCCGTACATGGTGGCGGACGAGGAGTTCGAGAAAAAGCGCTACGGCATGTTGGGGCAACTGGTCAACCAGGGCCGTGCCCTGGCCTGGCACATGACCGGCACGATTATCGCGGCCATCAAGGAACGCGCCGCCGCACAAAGTCTGAACCGCGGACTCAGCCTGCGGCTGCCCTACTTCGACGACCAGGAATTGAGGATCAAGCACCACGCGTTCGTCGTCATCCCGGCCGGACGCATCATGTTCGTACCGGCGTTTGTGGTGCGCGCCGCGCAGGAGGAACAGGCCAAGGTGGCGCAGGATACGCGCCTCGGTCCATCCACCCGCAAGCATTTGCTCAGGGAACTCTCCCTGCTCGAAGTATCCTTTGTATCAGCCGAGTAAGCAAACATGTTGTTCTCCATTGGTTTGCTGATCGTCATCGTCTTCCTTGCCTGGCGCGCCGCACCGCGCGAACGTCAGGAGGATGCCCATATCCACGGCGCGGGCCAGATCGGTTTTTTGGCGGCTGTGGCTCTCTTCGGCGTGGACTATTTCACTTCCTACTACTACGCCACTGGCGAAATGATGAGTGCACTGCATCCGTACAGCTTGCAGAAGTTTGCGTGGATTGCCGTAACTGTCATTGCGCTTGCCAATATTGTATTTGGCGCACTGTACATGTATTCGCTCGGAGTATTTTACGAGGGGGGCGGATCGTTCACTGCTGCAATGCGGTATCTTGGCCCGACCCTCAGCCTGGTCGTTGCCGTTGTCCTCATCCAGGATTATGTCTTTACCATCGTGGTGTCCACGCTTTCCGGAGTGGAGCAGCTACTTTCCATTGCACAACTAGCCGATACGCTCTGGATCTGGCGGTTCCTCATCGGGGCATTCCTGGCATCCATGACATGGTGGCTGACCATTCGCGGGCGCGGCGAGTCGGCGCGTGTGGTCTTTACGCTGTTGGGCATTTTTTTGATGCTGACCATCGTAATGGCAGTCGGGCTTTTTATTGCGAAGGGTCACGGCGTCAACCCCTTGGATTATTCGGAGTCTATTAAAACCACCACCATCTGGACAGCCATGTATCACATGTTGACGGCATCCATGAAGGGACTCGTTGCCCTGAGCGGGCTGGAAGCCATGTCCAATGGCATCCAGTTTGTCATCCACGACGATATGCCTTTGATCAAATGGGAAAAAAAACATCTGTCGAAGCTAAACAAACTCTGGAATTTCTACAGCGGAAGTTCTGGTATCGGCCGCATGGTCCAGACGGCGTTCCTGTTCTACGGTGGGATCACCACCGCTTTCCTGGCCTATTTCGCCGTCCACTTCAATGCCTTCGACAATGTACAGGGACGCTCACTGGTAGGCAACTTGGCATTCATTGGCTTCAACCAACTGGGGAACGGCGGTTGGATCCTTTACTGGGCGTATCAGATCCTGGCGGTTGCCCTGTTGGCGGCCGCATCCATGACCGCTTACCAGGATCTGCAATCCATGGCATGGCGGAATGTTGCCATTGGAGAAATTCCGGAGATTGTCGTTTACCGCAGCCCAAAAGGGACATTTACGCGCCCGGTCACGGCCGCCGCCATTGCTGCCATTGTCATCCAATTGCTGGTGCGCGGCGAGACCAGCCTGGCCGTGCCCTATTACGGAGTAGGGGTTTTTATGCCGATTATGGCAATGGGGCTTGCCATTCGCAAACACATCCTCGAAACCGCAACCAGCCGTAAACGCTTCTGGGGCAGCCTGGGAGCCAGCTTTGCTGCCGGATTGGCCGCCATCGTCTTTGTCGGCCAGATTGCCGGGAAGTGGACCGAAGGCGGATGGGTGGTGTTGATCTCCTTCAGCGTGCTCATCTTGATGGCGCATGCGATCCTCATCTCCCCCATCGGTTACCGGGCTCCACAAGATATCCATCGCATCATCCGGGACAAGTCGCGCATCCAGGGACAGATGGGAACTATTGTGGAATGGCAATCACTGCGGGTACAGGAATACCGATTCCGACTGCTGATAGCCGTTTCGAAATTCTGGGAGTTATTTGGCGTCCGGCGCCCGATGCGGTTCGAACCACCAGTTTCGGCTGGCGACTTTGAAGCCGCGCTAAACCACAAAACAGATTCGTTCCTCGACCAATACCTCGAGAGCAAACCCAAGCGCAAACCGAAAGCCGGCGGCGCGCCGAAAGAGACGGCTCCCGGCAGCGAAGAAGGAAAAAGCGAATGAATCTCACGGGAGACGAGCGCTGGAGGTTCGTCTCCCGTTTGGCATCTGATGAGCACCGCACCCATCCACAGCCTGCGCGTTTCGGAAGTGTACCAGTCGCTGGAGACTTCCCCGTCCGGCCTGACCGAGCCGGAAGTGCAGGCGCGGCTGTCGCTCTACGGGGAAAACCTCCTTGCGGAAGCGGCACACGCGCCCGTCTGGCAGAAAACCATCCGCCAGGTGCGCCACCCGTTCGTCCTGCTGATGATCCTGGGGGCGGTCCTCTCGCTCTCGCAGCACGACATCACCCTCACCGTCATCATCCTGCTGCTCACCCTCCTGAACAGCGGCTTCTCGTTCTGGCGCGAATACCGCGCCGAGCGCGCCGCCGAGAAACTGCGCCGCCTGCTCCCCTCCTACGCCCACATCGTTCGCGACGGAGAGGAGAGCCACGTCCCCGCCAGCCAGGTCGTGCCCGGTGACGTGCTCATCCTAGCTGAAGGGGATAACATCCCGGCAGACGCGCGCGTCGTGGAAGAATACGGGCTGCGGGTCAACAACGCTGCGCTGACCGGCGAAGCGGTGGCAGCGCGCAAGACCGCTGACGCTTCCACCCAAACCGGCATCAGCGACCTGGAACGTCCCAACCTGATCTTTGCCGGCACCTCCGTCACATCCGGGACCGGGAAGGCAGTCGTTTACGCCACCGGCATGTTGACCCAGTTCGGACGCATCGCCCACCTGACGCAGACCGTCCAGGAAGCTCCCTCTCCCTTTGAGAAAGAACTCGAACGGTTGGGCAAGATTTTCACCTGGGGCGCGGTCGGCGTCGCAGCCATCGTCTGGTACATCGTTACCAGCGATCCAAGTATCAACCATCATTACGCGCATCCTTTGCTCCTGGCGCTGGGCGTGCTGGTGGCTGTCACACCGGAAGGACTGCCAGCAACACTGACGCTTTCGCTGGCGATGGCCGTCCAGCGGTTGGCCGGACGACAGGTGCTGGCCAAACGCCTGAGTATTGTCGAGACGCTCGGCAACGTCTCGGTCATCTGCACAGACAAAAGCGGCACGCTGACCCAGAATCAGATGACAGTGCGGGAGGTTTGGGTTGCTGGGAGCAGGCTCCGGGTCACAGGCGTGGGCTACGAGCCAAAAGGCGAGTTCCTCCCTTCGCCAAAAAGCACACCCCTCGCCGCCGATCTGACTGCTCTGCTCGAAGCAGCGCTGTCTTGCAATAATGCCCGCATCAATCCGCCCACGCTGGGACACCCCACCTGGTCCAGCCTCGGCGACCAGACCGAAGCCGCCCTGAAAGTCGCTGCACTGAAATACGGCCTGGAAGAAGCCGCGGTCGAGAGGCTCTACCCGCGCGTTCATGAAATTCCCTTCGACGCGCGCCGTAAACGCATGTCTACCATCCACCGGACGAAGACCGGTGAGACAGCTTTCGTCAAAGGCGCGCCGCGCGAGGTGCTGCAACTCTGCACCCACATCCATAAGAATGGGGAAAGTCTGATCCTCGACGAGGCGACCCGCACCGAGGTCCTGGCCGCGAACGACGATTACGCCCGCCGTGCCCTGCGCGTGCTGGCAGTTGCCTGCCGCAGCCTCTTGCCCCGTTCTGGGACGTATTCCGCAGAAAACATCGAGCGAGAGTTGACATTCCTTGGCCTGATTGCCATGATGGACCCGCCGCGTCCTGAAGTGGAGCGCGCCATCCAAACCTGCCGCCAGGCAGGCATCCGCATCGTAATGATCACCGGCGATTACGGCCTGACGGCTGAATCGCTGGCGCGACGCGTGGGTATGCTTTCCACGCCAAACCCGGTCATCCTGACCGGCGCCGAACTGGACGAGATGGATGATGTAGCGCTGGCGAAAACCATGGAAAAAGAGGTGCTCTTCGCCCGTATGGCCCCCGACCACAAACTACGCCTGGTTTCCGCTTTCCAGTCCCGCGGCGATGTGGTGGCCGTGACAGGCGACGGAGTCAACGACGCCCCGGCGCTGCGCAAAGCCGATGTGGGAGTTGCTATGGGCATCATCGGCACTGATGTGGCAAAAGAAGCGGCCGACATCATTCTGACGAATGACAACTTTGGCGCGATTGTAACGGCCATCCAGGAAGGCCGCGCCATTTACGATAACATCCGTAAGTTCATCACCTACATTTTCACCAGCAACGTGCCGGAAATCCTTCCATTCCTGGTAACTTCCCTGTCTGGGATTCCTCCAGCGCTGACCGTGCGCCAGATCCTGGCGATTGACATGGGGATCGACATCCTGCCCGCCCTGGCGCTGGGCCAGGAAAAGCCCGAACCGGACATCATGCAGCGCCCGCCACACCGCCGCTCCCAGCTCCTGCTAGACCGGGGCCTACTGCTGCGCTCCTTTGTCTGGCTGGGCCTCATCGAGGCGGTATTGTGCTATGCCGGTTTCTTCTCGGTGTATCTATTCTCCGGCAATGCGGCTTTGCTCAACCTGTCCTTCCTGTCCTCCATGTCTTTCCCGCAATTGTTTGCTATCAGCGGCGATGTGAACGCGGTTGCACACGCGGTCTTCCTGGCTGGGGTGGCTATGGCGCAGATCGGGAATGCATTTGCCTGCCGCACCTCGCGGGCACGCAACATCCACATGGGCTGGACCAGCAACTGGATGTTACTGGCCGGTGTGGCGCTGACCATCGTGATCATCCTGGCACTCGTCTACTACCCGCCGCTGGCGCGGGTGTTCGATAACCAGGCATTCCCGGCGGTTTTTCTGGCATTCCTGCCCTTTTATGCACTCGCACTCTACGGGCTCGAATGGCTCCGCAAGAGCGCTATCCGACGGATGGAAAGAAAACGTGAGAGGAGGTTTTCATGAAAGCAATTGTCATGGGCTGCGGGCGGGTCGGTTCCCAGGTGAGCAAACTGCTCGACAAGCAGGGCCACTCGGTGACCGTCATTGACCACGACCAGAATGCCGAGGGCCGCCTGCCGGCATCCTTCAAAGGAAGGCTGGTCAAGGGTCTCGGCTTCGACCGGAATGTGCTGATCGAGGCTGGCATTGAGCAGGCCGACGCGTTCGTGGCAGCAAGCCAATCAGACAACGCCAACATCGTGGCGGCGCGCATCGCCCGGAACATCTTCCACGTCCCACGCGTGGTGGCACGCCTCTATGACCCGCGCCGGGCGGAAATCTACGAACGCCTGGGGCTGACGACCATCTCGTCCACCACCTGGGGCGCGGAACGCATCTACCAGGTGCTGACGCACACCGACCTGGACGTGCGAGAAACGTTTGGACGCGGCGAAGTATCGCTGCTCCACCTCGAAGCGCTGAGCCAGTTGATCGGCCGGACGGTCGGGCAGTTGAATGTGCCGGGCGAGGTGTTGGTCGTTTCGATCACGCGCAACAACGAGGCCTTCATCCCAGACCTCGGGACGGAGTTCCGCGAAGGTGACATGATCCACCTGGTCGTGCTCACAGCCGCGATGGAACGCCTCGAAGAAATGCTGGGAATGGAAAGGAGGTGAATCATGTTCGTGCTCATCGTTGGTGGTGGAAACACCGGTTCTTACCTAGCCAAAATGCTCCTGGAAGGTGGGCATACCGTCCGGGTGGTCGAGGAACGCGCGGCCGTCCTGGAAAAACTTCGCGCCGAGATCCCTGCCGAGTCCATCGTTTCCGGGGATGGCAGTTCGCCGATCACGCTGGAAGCTGCGGGGGTGCTCAAGGCCAACGTGCTTGCGGCAGTGACCGGGTCCGACGAGACCAACCTGGTCATTACCTCGCTGGGGCGCTTCGAGTTCAACGTGCCGCGCGTCATCGCCCGTGTCAACAATCCCAAGAATGCCTGGCTGTTCACCCGCGAGATGGGGGTAGACGTGACGCTCAACCAGGCCGAGATTCTCGGGCGGCTGATCGCCGAAGAGATGTCGCTGGGCGATATGATGACCCTGCTCAAACTGCACCGCGGCGAATTCTCGCTCATCGAGGAGAAGGTCTACCCGACCGCACCGGCAGCCGGCAAGGCCTTGCGCGAAATAAACCTGCCGGCGGAGTGCACCATTATCGCCATCATCCGCAACCAAGAGATGCTCATCCCGCGCGGCGATACCGCTCTCAGACCCGCCGACGAGGTGCTGGCGCTCGTCCACTCCTCGAAGCTGAAACAATTGGCTGATTTGCTTGGCCCAACGGAACCGATCGTGAGGAAGTAGTAGGATGGACAAACAGAAACAACCCAACTCGCGCCATTGCTTTGTTTGCGGCATCGAAAATCCCGTGGGTTTGC
>CAYZIQ010000138.1:0-1570 GCA_964478375.1 uncultured Chloroflexus sp.
TTGCAACAGAGCATTTTGAGAACGAAAAGCGTAAGGCTTAAAACGTTTAAATGATATGCCCAATGCGCCGAGATCCTTCCGTCTCGAGGCCGTCGTTCTGCGACACGCTGATTGGGGCGAGGCCGACCGCCTGCTCACGCTCTACACGCGTGAGCGCGGCAAGGTGCGCGCCATCGCCAAAGGGGCGCGCAAAATCAAGTCGCGCAAGGCCGGTCACCTCGAACCGTTCACGCGCGTGAACCTGCAACTGGCGCGCGGCCGCGACCTGCTCATCGTCACCCAGGCTGAGATGATAGACGCCTACCAGCCCCTGCGCGAGGATTTGGTCAAGACGGGGTACGCCTCATATCTCATCGAACTGCTCGATCGTTTCACTTACGAGGAAGAATCCGAGAATTACAGTATCTTCTGCCTGCTGACGGAAACCTTCAGCCGCATCGCCTTCGAAGCGGACCCCTGGCTGGCGATCCGCTATTACGAGGTGCGCCTGCTCGACCATCTTGGCTTCCGACCGCAATTGTTCGAATGCGCAAACTGCCGGGAGGAAATCCGGGCGGTTGACCAATTTTTTTCCGCCGCGCAGGGTGGAGTACTTTGCCCGAGGTGCGGCGCGAACCTGCCCGGGGTCTGGGATGTGTCAATGGAGGCGCTCAAGTACCTGCGGCACTTCCAGCGTAGTAGCTATGTTGAAGCACAGCGGGCGCGGCCCAGTCCCCAGGTCAGGAACGAGGTCGAGATGCTGATGCAGCGTTATTTCACGTATCTGTTGGAGCGGGAATTGAACACCCCTGGCTTTATCAAGCAAGTGAGGGCGTAACGCAATGCTGCGCCGCGCCTAGCGCATCCTTTTGCCCCAATTCAAGACGAACAACCAGGCCAAGGCGACGATCAGCGAGTTGAGCCTCCGCCACAGCGCGGACTGGAGCCACCGCCAGCGGAGTGCGTAGGTGATGTGCCCGAAGAACCAGCGAGCGGTCAGTGTCTGGCCGAGGGGGCTTCGTAAAATCCGCCGGCGATAATTGCGGAAAGAAAAATCATCTCTTGTGAACGCAGAACGGACTGCCTGAGCCGCTACGTGGCCGTAACCCAGCGCCATGCTGATGCCCTCGCCGAGCAGCGGGTCCGCCCCGGCCGCGTCGCCGACCAGCAGCACGCGCGGAACGGCAAAGGCGTTGAAAGGGCTGAACCAGCGGAGGGGATGAGCGTTTACTTCGGCCTTGGCTAGATCGAGTCCGTGTCGAGCCATCTCCTGCGCCAGTGTCTCCTTCAGCCGCGGGCGTTTCCCATCCGCAAAGATGTTCATGTCATAGATTCCCCAGCAGCACATGAGCTGGCCTTTGACCTGTGTGGGGAAGTCCCAAGTGTAACCTGCGATACCGGTTGGAATGGGGAAGAAGTCGAAGTAAGCGATTCCCTCCTGTCCTCCCCCAAATTCGAAGGATTTTGGGGAGGTGCCCGAAGGGCGGTGGGGGTGGGCGGGGGTCAAAACCTCCAGCGCTCGCGCCGTGTGGAGCGGCGCGTCCAGCAGCGCGCAGCGGCGTGTGATGCCGTTCGAGCCATCCGCGCCGAC
>CAYZIQ010000138.1:1670-7395 GCA_964478375.1 uncultured Chloroflexus sp.
TTGCCCGCGAAGTCGAAGTGCGCCTCCTTCACGTCCACGTGGGGGACTTCGCTTGAATCCAGCCCAAGGCGCTCGAGGATGATCTCGGCGTCGGCAACCAGTCCGCCCGCGCAAAGTTTTGGGCGTGGATGATGCGCCTTCTCCAGGATCAGTGTACGGGTAACCAATTCCGGCGCGAACTTGGCAAGATGCAGTGCAGTGGAAAGTCCTGCCGGGCCGGCACCGACGATAAGGATATCGTATTTGTCGGCAATGCTCATACTGGAGATTATGTCAGTTCCCCCATCCAATGAACCCAGGAGATGCCAAGTTGACTGGCGGCGTTGGCGAGGCGGCGGTAAAAGGCGTATTAAGTACGTAGAAGGAGCTGACACTTGAATCAACGACCAGGATTGGTGATTTGCTCAAGGCGTTCCTCCCGCAGTTGGCGTAAATCCTCGGCGACATCTACCTCCAGAAAAGGCATGGTTGCTCGCAATGCTTCTATCCTTTTCATTGCCCGTTCGCGACGAGAGAACTCATTCTCCTGCTTGCGCGCCCGCAGCCCAATCTTGATGATCTCGCGGGTGACATCGGCAACGCTGCGTCCCTCGGCGCGCGCGATTTCCGCCAGTTCTTTGTTTTGCTCAGGCAGAAGGAGCATTTGTACTCGTTTAAGAGTTGGCGTGACCATATTGGCACCTCCAAAGTGATTATACACATGAGTTTGGTCTCTCGTCTACCACCCAAAAACAGGTATAATCCCCTCGCTTCACCGAAACTGAACACTGGCTACTGAAAACTGATTACTATGCCTTCCTCTTTCCAATCTCTCATTCTCAAGCTCCAGGATTTCTGGGCAGCGCACGGGTGCCTCATCGCCCAGCCCTATTATACCCAGGTCGGCGCAGGGACGATGAACCCGGCTACTTTCCTGCGCGTGCTCGGCCCCGAGCCGTGGAACGTAGCCTACGTCGAGCCGTCGGTGCGCCCCGATGACGGGCGTTACGGAGAGAATCCCAATCGCTTCCAGTTGCATTATCAATTTCAAGTCATCCTCAAGCCCGACCCCGGCAATCCCCAGGAGCTTTACCTCGATTCGCTCAAAGCTATCGGCATTGACCCGCGTCAGCACGATATCCGCTTCGTGGAGGACAATTGGGAGCAACCTGCCATCTCGGCCTGGGGGCTAGGGTGGGAGGTCTGGACGGACGGACAGGAGATCACCCAGTTTACCTATTTCCAGCAGGTAGGCGGCGCGACGCTCGACCCGGTGTCGGTCGAACTGACCTATGGCCTGGAGCGCATCCTGATTGCCCTCAACAACGCCAAGGCCATCTGGGACGAACCCTGGGGGGCGGGTGTGCAATATGGCGAAGTGCGGCGGCAGGAAGAGTTCGAGCACAGCAAGTATTATTTCGAGATCGCGGACGTGGGGCGCGTGCGCCAGATGTACGATCTCTACAAGGCCGAGGCCGAAGCCTGTCTTGCCAATGGCCTGATCCTGCCTGCTCACGATTACGTCCTCAAATGTTCGCACGTCTTCAACACGCTCGACACACGCGGCGCCATCGGTGTCACCGAGCGCCAGGCGTTCTTCGGGCAAATGCGCGAGCTTGCCCGCCGCGTCGCGTTGGCGTATCTTGAGCAGCGCAAGGAGCTGGAATATCCGCTCCTCAAGGTTGCAGGTTCACAAGTTGCAAGTTTGCAGGTTCAACCGATTCCTCGACTTTCCAACCTGCAACCTGCCAACTTTGTTTTTGAGATTGGCGTTGAGGAACTTCCGGCTGGAGATTTAGACTCAGCCATCGTTCAACTGCGCGAGCGTGCGCCAGCCTTGTTCGACGAGTTGCGCCTGGTGCATGGCAATATCTGTATTCATGGTACGACTCGTCGTTTAGTAGTATTTACTGAGAATATTGCCCCGAGTCAAGCCGACCTGGAGCGGGCTGTCAAAGGCCCGCCCGCAGATAAAGCCTTCGACAAAGACGGCAGGCCTACTCAAGCCGCGCAGGGATTCGCGAAGAAGAACGGCGTTGCCCCCTCTGCACTCGAAGTCCGCGAAGAGAACGGAGGCAAATATGTCTTCGCCGTTGTCAAACAAAAAGGACGCTCAACCCCTGAAGTGCTGGCGAAAGCTTTGCCTAAACTGGTCGAGAGCATCAAGTTCGAGAAGTCCATGCGTTGGAATGATTCGGGCGTTGCCTTCTCGCGCCCGATTCGCTGGTATGTGGCATTGTTCGACGATCAAGTTATCCCGTTCGCATACGCAGGCGTCGTTTCAGGCAACGTCACGCGCGGCTTGCGTCCATATGATTCGCCCGAAATCAAAATTCTCTCTGCCGATCAATACTTCGGGGTCATCCGCGAAGCAGGCATCGTGCTTGATGCCGAAGAACGTAAGGCCTCCATCGTAGAGCAGGTTAAGCAGGCTGCGTCGTTGGTCGGAGGCGAGGTCCTCTTGGATAATACCCTGCTCGCCGAAGTGACCAACCTGGTCGAAAAGCCCACTGTCGTGATGGGCGAGTTCAACCCAGAATTTCTGCAATTGCCGCGCGATGTGCTGATCTCGGTGATGAAGAAACAGCAAAGGTATTTCCCTGTCGAACGCCAAACGTCAAAGGTCGCGGATTCGACGTCCGACGTTCGACCTTCGACGTTATTGCCGTATTTTATTGCCATCCGCAACGGTGACGATCTGCACGTTGACCTCGTCCGCCAAGGTAATGAGCATGTCCTCAATGCGCGCTTTGCGGATGCAGATTTTTTTGTCCGCGAAGACCTCAAGCACAAACTCGAGGACTTCCGTCCGCGCCTGGGCACGCTTATCTTTCAGAAGAAACTCGGCTCGATGCTGGATAAATGCAACCGCATGGTCAAACTTGCCGAAACGATTGCTCCAATGCTTGGCCTGACAGACGCCGAACGTGCCAACGTGAAACGTGCAACGTATCTATCGAAGGCAGACCTGGTCACCAAAATAGTGGTCGAGATGACCTCGCTGCAAGGTGTCATCGGCCGCGAGTACGCGCTGCGCTCCGGCGAAAGTCAGGCCGTTGCCGACGCGATTGGCGAACAATATTACCCCGTCCCCAAAACCAGAGTTGGCCTCGTTGTTACCCTCGCCGACCGCCTTGACTCGCTCGTCGGCCTTTTCGCGGTGGGACTGGTTCCCACCGGCGCGAAAGACCCTTTCGGCCTGCGACGCGCTGCACTTGGCGTTGTCCAGCCGCTCCTCGAGCATGGCGTGGATTTCGACCTCGCCGACGCCGTGCAGAAATCCGCCAAGACCCAGCCCATCGAAGTCAATGATGGCGTACAAAAGCAAATCCTGGGCTTCCTCACAGGCCGTTTATCCGTCGTTCTGAAGGATATGGGCTACAAATACGATGTCGTGGACGCGGTTCTTGCCGCGCAAGCGAACAATCCTGTCGGCGCGGCACGGGCTGTCAAGCAGTTGCAAGCGTGGGTTGAGCGGGAGGACTGGCACGAGATTTTGCCTGGCTTCGCGCGCTGTGTCCGCATCACGCGCGATCAGGAGAAAACGTTTGGAGTCTTGGAAAAGGCTTTTGTGGAGAAAGAAGAAAGAGAATTGTTCGCGGCGTTCCAAAAAGCGGAAGCAACTCCTCGTCCGGAAGGAAGCGTGGACGATTTCCTCAATGCTTTCGTTCCGATGATCCCATCTATCAACGCTTTCTTCGATAAAGTGCTTGTGATGGCTGAAGAAAAAACACTGAGAGAAAATCGGCTAGGGTTATTGCAAAGAATATCGTCTCTTTCAGACGGCGTTGCCGACCTCTCCAAGCTCGAAGGGTTCTAGTTCAGACCACAGATCACAGACAGCTGGCCACAAGAGATGGCGCGCCGTCTGTGGCCGTCGTAACAAAATTCTTCCTCCATCGTTGCTATAATTGGAGCACTGTGAGAGCCGCTGAAGCAGCCCCCTCCGGTCCGCCACTACCAGAAGAGGCCGATCTGGTTCGTCATGCCAAATTTGGCGACCCTGATGCGTTCGCTCGCCTCTACGACGGCTACGTTGAGCGCGTCTACCGTTACATTTATTTCCGGGTGGAGGATGACTTGATGGCCGAGGATTTGACCTCCCAGGTCTTTCTCAAGGCGTGGGAAAATCTCGGTCGTTACCAGTCAGGGGGGCTTTTCCTGGCTTGGTTGTACACTATCGCCCGCAACACAGTTATTGATCATTACCGCACTCGCAAACAGGTGGTGCCGCTTGAAGAGGTTGTCTCGCTTGCTGTGGAGAAGGATGGTTTGGAGAAACGGATGGAATTCCAGGATAACATCGAGGTCCTCCGTACCGGCCTTCAGCAATTGACTGACGATCAGCAGCAGGTATTGATTCTGAGATTCATCGCCCAGATGTCCACCAAAGAAATCGCACGGATGATGGGCAAACGTGAGGGCGCCATCCGTGCCTTGCAAATGCGCGCCTTACAGGCGCTGGCAAAATGCATGGGCCAAGAGGTTTCACTATGAGTCGATTTGATCGGGTTTTAGAAGACTGCCTGGATTCTATTGCCAGCGGTGCATCCACACTGGACGAATGCCTGGCACGTTATCCCGAACAGGCTGCGCGGCTCAGGCCGCTTCTGCAAACCGCGGCTCAAGTGGGAGCGGGCCAGAACGTGCGGCCTTCCCCTGCTTTCAAGGCGCGCGCCCGCGCCCGGTTATACGCGCACATGCAGGCACATCCTCGTCATCGCAGATGGACATTTTCTCCCGCCTGGCGTGTGGCGGTCGGTCTGTCTGTGCTGGTGGCCGCATTCTTCGCAACGGGGACAGCCTTCGCACAAGGCGCCTTGCCGGGCCAGCCTTTGTATGCGTGGAAGTTGTACAGCGAACAGGTGTGGCGAGCGGTTGCGCCTGAGCCTGTTGCTGTTGATTTGAGTCTCGCCGACCGCCGCATCGCCGAGTTGGTGGCTGTGGCTCCAGATCCCATACGCCAGGCTCAGGCATTGGATGGCTATCTCGATGTGCTGGCCCGTTTGAAGTCCGAGAGTGATGTCCAGAACAGTGAAAGGATCATTCAGACGTTGAAATCCCATCAAGAACGATTATCAACAGCCGGCATTTCCATCCCTGAATTGGATGTTTATCTCTCTTCCTCTGGTGAGAATCCTGCGACCATTTCGCCCGAGAGTGTACCGACCGTTCTTCCGCCACTTGTGCCAGATATCGTTCCGACCGTTCCCCCGCCGCTCTTGCCGGATATTGTTCCAACCTTGATCCCGAGTCTTCTGCCGTAACAGATCTGTGCCTGCCTCGTTATGCAGATTGAATGACCTCAGTGGAGGTCGAAATTCAATAAGGAGGTAGGTACCATGTTCAAAACTTTTGCTCAAATCATACTTTCGCTGGCTTTGAGCCTGGGCTTGGTGGCCGGTTTCAACCCGGAGGCCCAAGCCAAACTTTCGACGGTCTGGCATAAGGCTGAGGCGACGATTCACGAGGTGACCGATTCCGTCATCCAGACAGTTGACAGCGTCTCGGCGACCACTCAGGTCGCGGCTGGCGCTCAGGCTGGTGTCTCAACGAATACGCAGGTCATGACGGGCACTCAGGCTGATGCCTCTGCCCAGGCACAGGAGAAGGTTGAGATCAACAGCGCGACTGGCCTAAACTCAGGCCTGAATGGCTTGATTGACGGCGGGACCTCTGCCGAGGGCAGCGCAAATGTCGGTGTTGAGGCGAATGGCTCGGCCAAGATGTCTAGTGGCGGTTCTTT
>CAYZIQ010000139.1:0-7327 GCA_964478375.1 uncultured Chloroflexus sp.
GATGGCAAGTATTTTCTGATGCGTCGTAACAGAAAAAGATAATTCGCTTCGCTGGCGAAAATGTTCCGTTTTTCGACACCTCGGTTGTAGACATGGTAGTAGTGACCCGCGATGTGTTTCATAGCGGAATTATAAACCCTTGCAAAGTTTGCTTCTCAGCCGGACCTCCGGCTCAAACCAAATTGCCGATTGGATTTTATTTCAGGCAGTGGCTAAACCTTTGCAAGGGTTATTTTCGAAAACACAACCACGCGCTGGTTTTGTCGTTCTTATCCGCCCCATCCTGGCGATTGGCCAGGGTCAGGCGTTGTTGCACTTGTGTGTTCGGAGCGACGATAACGTGTCCCTGCCTGTTATTTGCCTTTCCCCCAACCCGGGGGGAGAGGTTTTTGTATCATCTCAATAAACTGGGGGGCGGGGGATGTGCGGGCGGTCGCGAAGCATACCCGAAGAGTGCGAAGCCGCCGCACATCCCCCATCTTTCTTCTCCTTCTTATTGAGGAGAATTTTCCAAACCCCGGAATTTGGGGGAGGAGAAATGCCAGAAGGATCGAACTACGCGCTTTCTATCTCGTGAGCCACTTCCTCTTCCCAATCCATCTCCTCCTGGACCTTTTCCCAGTACCATTTCTCGTGGTGGGCACGGGCGTACCAAGCCGAGACTTTTCCGCTGAACATGGAGAAGAAAGCCTCCTTCTCTTCGGGGAAGATGGCGCCCATGTAGACGTGGATGATCACCCCGGCCACGATGGCGAAGACCGAGAGCCAGTGCAGCGGCTGGGCGATCTGCTTGACGATGGGCGGGAACAGCGTTTTGAGCGCCATCACTGGACCGCTGACCATGATACCGAGCGTGCCCAGGATCACCACGTACATGTAGAGCTTTTGTCCGGCGTTATAGGCGTCCTGCGGAGGCAGGAGCTTGTCTTTCATAAAGCCGAGCATTTGCAGCGGCTTGGTCTTCAGCCATTCGATGTCATCCTTGTCCAGCAACATGCGTTTGGCAGCAAAGGGGACGAAATACTTGCGGAAGCCGAGCAGGACGTTGAAGAGCAGGACGAAGATCCATAGGAAACCGATAGCGTAGTGGAACTTGATCAGATTGGCTGTGCCGCCGAACATATTGCGGAAGAGCGCCTGCATCCACAGCGGGCTGAGGCCCAGGCGCGACGAAGAGATGATGGCGATGCCGGTCGGCAAGAGCAGCGCCCACATGGCGACGTTGAACCAGTGGGTCAGGATGTTGGCCAGGTTGTGTTTCTTGTATTTCTTCTCGCGCAAGCGGCGGCGCTCGGCGATGGAAGTATTCTTGTGGCTGCTCATTCGTCAAACTCCTTCTCGCCCTCGATCAATTGCTTGGTGAAATAGGTCGCCTGCACCAGGAACGAAGCGCCGATTCCGGCCGCAATGACTGGGACGAGCACCTTCTTCCAGCCTTCTTCGGAAATGGTGTATTTCGGCTCTCGCGGCACGGCTTGGCCTTGCTGTTCGAACGCGTCGCTGGTGACCAGGCTGGTCAGGCTCTCAGGGGCGTTGATGAAGTAGATATTCGGGTCGGTGTCAATGTCCTTGCCTTCGATGTCCAGGCGGAAGGCGGATTTAGCATTCTTGAGCGCGATGGAGGCATCCGAGTTGGGATCGTTCAAATCGCCGAAATGGCGTGAGCCGCCGAGACAGGTCGCGACGCAGGCCGGCTTCTGGCCGATCTCGACGCGCTGGATGCAGCCGTTGCATTTGTCCACCACGCCCCGTTTTTCATCCAGGTAGCGCGCTTCGTAGGGACAGGCTTCTACGCAGAAACCGCAGCCGATGCAGGCCTCCTGGTCAACCAGCACTAGGCCGTTGTCAGGGTTTTTGTAAGTCGCCCCGCTGACGCACACTTCGATGCAGGGTGGCTTGTCGCAGTGCATGCAGTTGTAGGGGACAAAGGTGCGGGATAGTTCGGGGAATGTGCCCTGCACGCCCTGGTCATGGATCCAGATGCGGGTGTGGTTCATCGGGACGCGGTTTTCCACGCTGCAAGCCGCTTGGCAGGCTCGGCAGTCAATGCAGCGCGAGATGTCAATCACGAAGCCGTAGCGTTTCTTGTCAGCCATGTTGCACCTCCTACGCTTTCTTGACCGTGACGAACGTCTGGCTGAGCGCTTGGCTGCCGCTGACCGGGTCCACATAGGTGACGTGGAGGACCGAGTCGCTCACGCCGTCGCCATAGGCGGTGCGCAGGCCCTTGGAGAGATGCCCGTAGCCGGGGGTCAGGTAGACGCAATCCGTGCGGATGGCTGGCGTGACGTGTAGTGGCGCTTTCACCGAGCCGACCTGGCTGGTCGCCTCGACCAGATCCCAGTCTTTCAAACCCAATTTATTCGCAGCCTCGGGGTTCATCCACAGGCGGGGATAATCTTCATACTTGTGTAGCAGTTGGTTGTTCTGCGTGCCCATCTGTGTATGCTGGCCGACTTTGCCCGTCAGCAGGTAGAACTGATCTGCTTCGGGGGAGGGGGGTTCTTCCCAGGTGGGCAGGGCGGGATAGCCGGCGTTGGCGAGAGTTTCGGAATAAACCTCGACTTTTCCACTGGGTGTGTTGAAGACGATCTCTTGAGTCTTTTCCGCGGCGGGCGGCTCGATAAAACCGTGCAGGCGGAGTTCATCCAGCGAATAGTCTCCCAAGGGGGCAAGCTGCTGTCGAATGTAATCTTCTTCATCTTTGTATTGGAAGTAATTGCCCAGGCCAAGCCGTTCGCCGAGCTGTTTGTAGATCCACAGCGCAGACCTGGCCTCACCCTGCGGTTCGATCACCGGCTGACGGATGAAGACTTTGCCGCTGACCGGCAGGAGCGGATCGTAGCGTTCGAGGTACGAAGCCTCTGGGAGCACCACGTCTGAGAACCAGGCTGTGTCGTTCATGATGATATCAATGGTGACGATGAAATCCATCTTGCCGAGGGCCTCCAGTGTTTTCTGGCGGTCGGGCAGGGATAGCACCGGATTCTGTCGAGAAATGAACCAGCCGTGCGCCTGATAGGGCTGGCCGGTCAGGGCGGCGTCGCGCAGTTCCTGGAAGACGCCCAACTTGAGCGGCACCAACGGGTATTTCCAGGGTACGCCATCCAGGCGCAGGGCAGAAACGCGCGGGTACGCTGGCTGCGGCGGTACGCCCAGCGGGATGCCGGCGGCTTCTGGATTTTCGGCGCTCAGGCAGCCATTCGACTCGAAGATGTTGCCCACCAGCACGTTCAACGTCGCGATGGCCCGTTCGGCCTGGAATGAGTTGATGAAATTGGATGTTCGCCAGCCGGGATGCGCCAGGGCATTTGGCTTTGCAGCGGCAAACTCACGGGCGATGCGGTCAATGGTTTCTGCGGGGATGCCTGTTATCTGTTCTGCCCATGCGGGAGTATAGCGTGCGGTATGAGCAGGCAGCCTATCGCACCCAACGGTAAACTCTTGAACGAACTCACAGTTCCCCAGCTTTTCGGTGGCGATCACATGGATCATTGCCAGAAGGAAAGCCAGATCCGTGCCTGGGCGGATGGGAAGCCACTCGGTCGCTTTGGAGGCAGTCTTCGTGAAGCGCGGATCGAGGACGACCAACTTGGCGCCGCGCGCCACTGCGTCCATCAGATCAGACGTCTCTGAGGTCGAGATCGCCTCGAGCAGGTTGCGTCCAGTGAGCAGAATGTACTCGACGTTGGTGTAGTCCCGGCTGGGCTCCTCGATTCCGTAAGTCAGCAAGAAAGCGGTTACCATGGCGTTGAAGCATAGGCTGCGCTGCGTGCCGTAGTTGGGCGAACCGAAGGCATAGAGCAGGTTCTCGAACTGCACCTGGGACAGGTTGTGAGTGGACGAGAAGATCATCGCCGGTGCGCCGTACTGCTCCTTGATCTTGAGCATGTTCGTTGCGACGGTATCCAGCGCCTCGTCCCAGGAGGCCTTGCGGAACTTGCCCTCGCCGCGTTGACCGACGCGGATAAGCGGAGTCAGCACCCGGTCTGGATCGTAGGTGTTCATCAGGCCCGATTGGCCGCGGGCACATAGCTTTCCCTTCGAGTTCGGGTGGTCGGGATTGCCTTCCAGTTTGACGACGCGCCCCTCCTCGACTTTGGCTAGCACACCGCAGCGCCAGACGCACATCTCGCACATGGTCGGGATATAGCCGTCGCCGTTTTGGTCGAGCAGGCCAGCGGTCCGCGCCGCGGCGGCGACGCGGGGCGGGACGAGCTGGCTGACGGTCAGTGCGCCGAGCGCCGCGCCGCCGACTTTGAGAAAGTCGCGTCGTGATAATGTATTCGGCATAATTTTCTCCTAGGAGTCAGCCAACCTGACTGGTCATTGGCTGACCCCTTATGGTTTATTTCGTATCTTCTCAGTAACTCGGGGAGCGTGGGGAGTGCGGGCGGCGAAGCTGCCCGCACTCCCCCGTCCTCCCCATCTTAAGAAGATGCCTTTATTTCTTCTTCCGTTGCAGGCCGGCGCGATCTATCAGGTAGAACAGCAAGAGAGCCATGATCGTGAAGACGAGCACTGCCAGGTAAGGATTGATGTGCCACAGGTCCGGCAAGATAACATCGCCGTAGTTTGCAATTGCGGAGATTTTGGGGAACACCTGTTGATAGGTCAGGCCGTAGAGCACTGCGCCAGTGAGGAAACCGAGCAGGCCGGGGATCAGATAGTCCAACTTACCTTCGCCGCTACCAGCGACGCAGGTGCCTGGGCAGTAACCTGCCAGGGCCATGCCGATCCCGAAAATCAACCCGCCGACGATATTGCCGACCACGTACGTGGTTGGAACGGCCGGGAAGGCCACCAAGCCCAGCCCCTTCAGTCCATACAGGCCGATCATGGCGACGACCAGCGCCGTCATCATGAATTTCAGCACGGCCAGATCGTTCAAGCGGAATACGTTGACGATCTTGTTGTATTTGGTCAGGCCGGCCTTGTTCAACGAGAAACCGAAGAACACGCCAAGCACGAGAGCAATTACGTAGGTCATATCAGCCTCCTCGGTTAGTATTTCTTCCCGTAGATGATCAGGGCGGTGACGATGCCGGAGGCGAACATCCCGACGATGAACAGGAAGGCCGCTGGGACGAGCAGCATCCCGCCGGAGATCGCCAGTCCGCTGGTGCAGCCGCCAGCGATGCCGGCCGCGTATTCCAAAATGATGGCGCCGATGAAGAGCAGCAGCCAGCGCTTCCAGGTCTGCTTGCCGAGGGCCTGTTTCCACTGTTCGTCATCCATGGTGCGGAATTTGAACGTGCCGCTGGACAGCGCGCCCAACATCCCGCCGAAGAATACGCCCACCAGCAGGACAACCGGGAAGGTGATGCCCGCCGGCATGACGTAGTTGAAGTACATGTTTTTCGGGTCAATCGCCTTTCCGATGTAGGCAGCCAGGTTCTCGAATCCGCCCGAGGCGCCCAGCAGGCTTTGGCTCAGCACCACCGTCAATATTCCGACGATGCCGAGCAGGACGCCGGCCACATACGGCGACCATTCTTCCTTGCGGATTTGTTTGATAAGCCATTTCATAGGTGTTCCTCCTTTTTGGGTGAATTAGTCTCCAGCCAGAGCTAACAGCAATGCCTGCGCTTCACGATCCAATGTTTTTACGCGCTTGATCAGGTCAGGATCTAGGCGCGAGAGGCCATGCAGGATTTCGGAAGCTGCGTCTGGGTCTTTGAGCAAGATCTGCAATGCTCTGCGTCCCCTCGGGTTCAGCGCTGCGATCTGCGGCAGGAGTGCCACCACCTCCTGCGGGTAATCTTCGAGATGGATAGCAGGTGTGACCTCTTCCGCCTCGAGGACGGCTGGCCGCGCGGCTGCCCGTCGTTTTTTCTCGTTCATGAAAATGAACGCGCTGCCTCCGAGCAGCATGAGCACGATCAGCACGCTCGCGATGACGTTGCCCCAGTTGATCAGTTTCTGGTTCAGGACAGTTTCGTTATATTGCTGAACGTAATCAACGACATCCGGCGACGCGACCACCATGCCCGCCGGCGCGGACTCGGTCGCGGCTGGCGCTGCGGTCTGTGTTGGCTGGCCTGACGGAGGCTGGGTGGCCGCGCCTCCACCCGTACCCACTTCGACTCCCAGTGTGGTCGCGTAGATTTGCGCCTTTGCCATAGAGTCATTGGGATGGCATCCCAGGCAGTTGGCGTTGATGTCCGAGAGAGGGGCCACCATGCCGGTGTGCGCCGCGTCCTTATCGGTTGCCTGGTTGTTCCCGGCATGACACAAGTAGCAGAAGTCGCCAAAAGCGTGCTGCGTGTGCCAAGCGGTGCCATCGTTGTTGACGGGATCCTGTCCCTGTATTTCGTGGCAATTTTTGCAAGAAGAGGTTTGCGAGCCGCAAGCCGCGCTGACGGGTTGTGCAGTGGCCAACCACAGCGCGCTGCCGAGAATCAGGAGCAGGCCAAGGGCGGATGGAAGGATTATGAAGTTTTTATTGTGCATCCAAGCCTCCAAGATTATTTCGTTGCTGTTTAGATAACGCCACCGGAGTGCAAAATCTCCCGATTTCGCCTGAAGTCTGCCTGCCCTGCACCTGACGCAGGCACAGGTGACGGGTAGGCCAGAGGAGATTTCGGACTCCTGATCTAAACAGTATTGGGATTAGGGTCGTCTCTATCCAACGTCCGTCATGTCAACCAGGCTGGCGCTGTGGGCCAGCCGGTCGCGCAAAACAGCGCGCAGCAAGTCGAGCGCTTCGATCAGGCGATGATCGTTGATGCTATATTCGACGGTGGCGCCGTCGCGCGTTGCCGTGACTAGTCCGCGCTCACGCAGCAGCTTGAGATGTCTCGAGGTGGCCGGCTGGCTGATGCCGATCTCGTTCGCTAGATCATTCACGTTGCGGGGCTGCTCCGCGAGGGCGTATAAAAGCAAAATCCGCCGAGGATCTGCCAGTGCGGAGCAGATGTCGGCGTGGAGTTGGGTGACTTCTTGGGCTAAGAGTGACATAGGGGCCTAGAATTATGCGAATAGGTGAATATTTGCAAGAAGAATATCACGCCGAGTCGCGATCTTATAGTGACAATCATCACGATTCTCGACGATTTATCACATATTATTGGATATCTTTCATGGTGCGCACAAGTTTAAGCGACAAGTCTCTGGTTGGTAGGATAAAAAAAGCGACGCACTGTCAGTGTGTCGCTTTTTCTCGGGCTGGCCCAAAGAGCTAGATGAACACGATTTGCGCGCCTTCGGTCATGTCAATAAAGTCGCTGGCGGTGACGATACTCTGCACGCCGTCCACAAAATCATCCATCTTTAGGCCCATCATATCAACTGTCATTTTGCAGGCATAAAGCTTGGCGCCAGCATC
>CAYZIQ010000140.1:0-4792 GCA_964478375.1 uncultured Chloroflexus sp.
AGTAAAGGTAAGGAAGAGCATCTCGCAGGTGACTGACCCCTTGCAGGATCTTGGCACCGGTGACAGGATGTTGTCTCATTAAAGCCCATTCTTCTTCTGACAACGGGCCGGCCTTGTTCAGGACCTGATCTGGCACGATGATCTTCCCGATGTCGTGCAAAAGTGCGCCGATCTCTAAAATGCGCAGGTGTTTGGGTTCCCAACCGATGGCCAAGGCCAGCGCACGAGCATAAAACGCTACCCGAGAGACGTGCCCGCGTGTGTAGGGGTCGCGACCTTCGATCGTGTTTGCCAGGACCGTCACCGTCTCCAAATATGCCTTGCCAATGTGGGCAACTTCGACATTTTCTGTGCGAGCCAGACGCGCCCCGACGATCTTCAGCAGATTATCATACTTAATCGGCTTGATCAGGTAATCCTCTACGCCTAGCTCGCGCCCGGCTTGGATGTCTTCGGGGGCATCATTGGCGGTCAGGAAGATAAAAGGAATAGGCGTCCAGCGTGGATTCTTGCGAAGTTCCTTGTGGAATTCAATACCGTTCACGAACGGCATGTTGATATCGGAAAGGATGAGGTCAGGCGTCATCGCCTCCAGCTTTTTCAAGGCGGCCCTGCCATGTTCGGCCTGATGGACTATATAATGCTCCATCTCCAGCACCTGAGCGATGGCGCGGCGGACTTCGGTCGAGTCTTCGACGACGAGAATCTGTCTGGATACGCGCGGGGTTTCCATAATCAGGCATATTATAACAACGTTGGAGGCGTTAGACTCTGTCCCGCCTGTCGGCGTCTAAAATCTCTGGCAACGGTCACCCTCCCGCAGGCTTGCAACTGCGGGAGGACTTGCCGAGCAATACCCCAATTGCTTTAGAAATGCAGTCCCTTCTTCAGGGGTCAACTGCGGCTCGGCAATAACAAAACAGAAGCCTTTCCCACCCAATTCACGCATGATGGTCAGTGCGCCCTCCGGTGTGACCGTCACCTGGCAAAGCTTGCCGCCATCGCGGATGCGCTTCAGCAGCGGAAGCCAGTGCTCCGGCGGCGGATTGCCGTCTCCGGGCACCCACTGGATGCCGCGCAGGCGCGACAAAGATAGCAGCATATCCAGGTGATGAATCTGTCCCTTGCCATCCAAATGATAGAAAGCATAATCCATCTTCTGGCAGCAAGCCGCCAAATCAGGCAAGACGAAACGCTCGAACATCTGTGGAGAGATCATGTACGAAACGTCGCTTTGCAGCATGTAGCCGCCGGCCGGCGACCACAGCGGCCCCCAGCAAGTAACGCCGCGCCCAGCCGGCGCGATCAAATCGAGAAGATGGTTGTAGCAAGCCAGCCAGGCCTGGGTTGTCTCGCCCACCAACCGGTCAATCTCTTCGGGGGCATCGTAGAGGTCGAGCAGCAATTGCTGCGACCCGCGCAGATGGGCGAGGATGTCGAGATTGCCGCCCAGGTCGGTGAAACCAACAGCCAACTGGCTGCCCCAACGGGCGAGGGCCGCCTGCGTGACCTCACAAACGCGCCGCCACCAGAGATTCTGTCCATCGCAGGATACGCGTAGGTCTGTCACTGAACCGATCCTTCCTGGAGAGAACCAGGTGGTATCCCAGGAAGGATGTACCTGCGCGCCGGCAAAGGCAGCGACGATGCCCGGTCCGAAGTTCGGCCAGAAGCGCGGGAATGAGTCGCCCAGGTAATGGGTGTTCTCCAGGCGGGGCACGAATTCATCGAGGATGTCGTCAGCAAGCATATTGAGGGGGTAGTTGCCAAGGAAGACGCCGGCGTAGTGGGGATCGTAACGATCCAATATCTCGATGCACTCCAGCACTACTAGTGGGCGTTCCAATTCCCCAGTCCACCAGGCAGACCAGTCGCGTGCGATGCGTTCCCAGCCAGATTCGGAGAAGCGCAGGTTGAGAGACATGGATTTTCTGAACAATATTCTTCCGGAGACTGATAGTTTCGGGGAGAATAGGTTTTAGAGATTCTTGTCGAAGAATTCGATCACGCGGCGGCGGAACTCTTCGGGATAGGTTTCGCTGGCCTTGGTATGACCGACACCAGGCAAGCGCCACAACTCCTTTGGCGGCTTCGCGGCGGCATACAAGTCGTCGAAATCGGGGCAATATTGATCCAACTCACCGTGGATAAAGAAAATGGGACGCGGGGCAATCTTACCCACCCAACGCACCGGCTCATAGCGGAACAGGTTGACCCTCAATCGCAGGGAAGTAATGACCAGCGTTAGCCAGGCCAGGAAAGCCGCCAGTCCACGCGGCAGATGCGTCTCAACGCAGCGTCCGATAAAGGCTGTGTGCATACGGGCAGGGCCACCATCGGTGATCACCGCGTCCACCTGCGGGCAGATCGGCGCAGCGAGCATGGAAGCCATCCCACCATAGGAAAAACCCAACAGCCCAATCCTCTTCATGCCGCGCCCCTTCAGGAATTCGACCGCACCCTGCACATCGAGCCGCTCCAAGTAGCCAAAAGTCGCCAGGCGGCCAGCGCTGCGCCCGTGCGCGCGGAAGTCGAACAAGAATACGTTGAAGTCAGCCACCTGCAGGGCTGGGGCGCGATGGATGTCCCAGTCCATGCTACCGCCGTGACCGTGCAAAATGATCACCACTCGCTTTGAGCCGTTCGACCGTCCACCCACGGCAGAGCCAAGGGCTGGTACCCACCAGCCGCGCAAATTCAACCCGTCCGCTGACTGGAAAGTGACCTCTTCAAAAGCAAGGCCATATTCCGTCGGGCTGTGGATCTCGGTTAGCGGCTGGCGGCGGGTCATATAAAAGGACAGGCCCAATCCCACCGCCAGCAATAGCCCCACTGGGACAAGCAGCCAGAGCGCGGCGATCATCTCTCCGCTTTCCGCACCCAGCGGAGGCTGACTGCGCTCAAAGCGAACAGGACCGCGTAACTGGCGAAGATGGCGAAATATCCCAGGCCGGGATGATAGACATTCAGGTAATCAATGACCGGCCCGCCAATTCCTTTCCCGATCATCCCTGCGCCCGCGCCGGCCAGGTTCGAGATGCCGAGGTAACGCCCGGCTTCCTCGGCAGGCACGAGGTCCGTGCCGAGCGCCCAGTTGGCGGTCATGAACAGGCCGGTCCCCAGTCCGATGAACATACCTGCCACGTAGATGACGGCGATACTCGGCACCCAGATCGTCCCCAGTACCAGCACCCCCCCGACCGCGGCCACTACTCCGCCAATGGCTACTGTGCGCCGTTTGCCGACGAGGTCGGTAATCCAGCCGCCGGCAAAAGCAAACAAAATGATAGCCAAGCCGATGACCGTCATCAGCGTGCCATTCATGGACGCGGCCTGCTCGGCATTTATTTTGAAGGCGAACATCAGGAAGAAGGGCAAGAACCCCTGGAAGGAGGTGGCCGCCGCCAGAAACAGCAGACGGTTGACCACCCACCAGGTGAACGTCGAATTGCGGCGGGCATCCTGACCTAGGGTGGCGTATGCCCCGGACCAGACACCGGCCACCACCGCCACAACCATCGCCACCAGCCCGCCAAGGCCGACCATCACGGCCAGGGCGGTCGGCTTCCCAACGAACGGCCAGGCAATCAACCCAGCCAGTCCACCCACCGCACCACCACCGATGAGACCGGCGACCGCGCCGAGGCCGATCCCCGCCAGCATCCCCAGCACGCGCAGCATAGGGACTTTCAGCGAGATGGCAGGCTTTTCAGTGAGCGGCTTCTCCTTGACAAAGACGAGCGTCAGCAGCATGGTAATGACCACCGCGACGGCAGTCGCCGCAATCGCCCACATCAACTTTCCCTTGCCGACCAATTGGGCAATTGTAAAACCGACCAGCACGATGGGTAGCAACTCCATCACAGCCTTGACCGCGGAGGCGCGCCCGCGCTGGTCTTCAAGCACCAGATCTGGGATGAGACCCTGCAACGGTCCGTGTGAGACGTTGGCCGAGAACTGGATCAGCAGCGTGGCGACCAGCAACATCAAGAAGTTTCCCGAAAGGCCAATGGCGATCAGGAAAAGCACGTCGAATAGGACGCCGAAGAAAATGAACGGACGCCGCCTCCCGAAGCGGGAGGTGGAGCGGTCGCTCAATAGTCCGGCGGCTGGCTGCACTAGCATGGCTATGATCAGCCCTGCCGTGCTGATGATGCCAAGCGCCGTGCCGCGATTGCCCTCTGGCACGAAGAGCGCCAACAAATACGGCGTGAAGACCGAGCCGACCGCCGTGTTGCGGATGTTGAGGCCGAGCCAGAACAGGTTGATGGTGATGTAATCGTACCAACGTAAGCGTTTCATAGGTTCCTCCATTGGGCTATCCTTTACAGACCCTAAAAGTCTCGGCTCCTTCTGGGGAGCGCCACACGAAGACATTTAGGGTCTGTTACTCACCGATGATCTTGACCAGCACGCGTTTGCGTCTCCGCCCATCGAATTCACCGTAGAAAATCTGCTCCCAGGGGCCAAAATCCAGTCTGCCATTTGTTACTGCAACCACTACTTCCCGTCCCATCACCTGGCGCTTGAGATGGGCATCGGCGTTGTCTTCGCCGGTACGATTATGCCAGTATGCACCGACCGGCTCGTGTGGGGCGAGTCCTTCCAGCCATTCTTCGTAATCGTGGTGCAAGCCACTTTCGTCGTCGTTGATGAAGACCGAGGCGGTGATGTGCATGGCGTTGACCAAGCACAAGCCCTCGCGAATGCTACTTTCGCGCAGGCAATCTTCGACCTGAGGCGTGATGTTGACAAAGCCGCGCCTGGAAGGGATGTTGAACCAGAGTTCTTT
>CAYZIQ010000140.1:4892-7110 GCA_964478375.1 uncultured Chloroflexus sp.
GCAGGAGAGATGTCGCCCAGCAGCAAGAGAAGGGAAAATGCAACCGGCAGGTACATGCTGTTCTCCGGGCGAAAGATGCCCGCTTCCACCAGTATAATAGCAAGCCCAAGGATAGGCAACAGCAGCAGGCCCAATTCGTGGTAATGGAGGTGCGGCGCGACGAAGAGACTGGTCACTACAGCCAAGCCGATGTGAGGGATGCGGATGGTCGGGGAGAGCTTCCACAAGATGGACAGGCTAACAATCCCGGCCGCGAACAGCCCCCAAGCCAGCCAGTGGATCACACCGGGGTCAACCTGCGGGAAGAGCCGCAAGGCCAAGCCAGTGAAGTTGAACATGGCGCTCTGGTTCAGGCCGTATTCCTGTCCGCCAGCGCTAACCAGAAGGATGCGCAGGTAATCCTTTGCACCACCCAGTCTGACCATGGTCAGGCTCAGCAGTCCCAGCGCGGCCGCCCCAACGCAAAACCACCAAAACACCTTGCGGCGGTTGAAGAGAAACGGGATGGCCAGCAGGATGGCAATCTGTGGGCGGATGAGGGTCAGCGAGAGACCCAGGCCGGCCATACGATCATCATCATTCAGCAGGCCGCACAGCCATACGATTTCACCGAACAGGTAAAGCGCGGTATCCTGGCCTTTCAAGATGCTGGTAAACAAAGGTTGGAAGAGCAGCACGCCAACGAGGAGAAGCCATATCTGAGGCCTCGGCCAGTTCTTCGAGCGTAGCAGACGAAAGAGGAAGGGCAGCCCCGCCGCAACCAGCAGAAACTGTATCAGGCAATAACCAATGTATGCAACGGGGTAATCCAGCCGCGCCAGCAGCCAAAGCACAGGCAACAGAAATGGTGGATGGTTGTAGTTGAATACTTCCTGTGGCGTCAGGCTATGCCCAGCAACCCTTTCCTGGATCTGCCACTCCAGTTCCATGTCATAAACCTGGCTCCAGCTCCGCTCATAGGCAACCCTGCCAGCAGAATAGGCAGCGACAAAGTCCGCACCGGCCAACACCTGTGGGTCGCGGACATAGGAGATCCACAGCAGCGCGTACCAGGTCACCTGGAAGGCCAGGGCAACGACGAAAAACAGCCAGAGCAATCGAGGTGAGATGTTCCTCAGCACGCCTGCGGCTCCTTCTTGCGCAGCCTGAACCAGTCAGGAAGCCACAGAAGCAGCGCCAGAGCGAGCATGAGCAGGTAAACCACAATCTTGGACGATGGGATATCGTTCAGTGCTAACAACACGGATACGCACAACGGCAACAAGGCTGCGTTCTTCTGTGTCAAAACCTTGCAGCTTGCTAGCGTTGTTGCCGCACACAGGGTTGGGATCAGCAACAGGCTCAGATCGTGGCTGTGCATGTGCGGCGAAAACACCATGCTGAACAAGATCGCCAGGCCGATGTGCTTGAACTCGAGAGCGCGGCTTCTCACCCACAATAGGCACAGGAACAGGATGGCCAAAGCATAGCTGCCGTAACCGATGATGTTAAACAGAATTGGATCAATGTTTGGGAAGAGGCGCAAGAGCACACCCATCAGCGTAATCATATACTCCACGTCAAAGCCAGTTCCCTGACCGCTGAACAGCAACACCTGGACGAAACCCTCCAAACCTTGCAGGCCTACTAACAGGTAACTGTAACCAACTAGGATCAGAATCCAGACGACAAACCACCACCATACCCCCTGTCGTTTGAAAAGGAACGGAATCGCCAGCATCAGCGCCACCTGCGGGCGGATGGCAGCCAATGCCAGGCCCAGGCCGGCGACCCGCTCGCGGGCGGTCAGCAGGCCAAAGGTCCAGAGAGAAACACCGAGCAGCAGAAAGGTAGAATCCTGCCCCTTCAGGTAGGACACAAAGATAGGGTAGAAGAGAAGTCCAGAGATCCCAAATATCCATAACTCCTCAACATGCCATTGAGAAAGGCGCAGCAAGCAAACCAACACGCTCAACCCGGCCAAATGAAACACAAACAGGACGAGGACCCATCGAAAATAAGAGGCGATAAAATCTTTGGTCATAACCCACCCCAGAATATGGGCAAGGAAGGGTGGATGATTATATGGATAAAAGTTCGTCGCATGAGCAGGGGATAAAATCAGTTCTTGAATGTGACGTTGAAGGCCCAGATCGTAAAGCCTGGCAGGCGATTCATAACGAACAATGTACCCTCCCATATACATAACGCTATAATCTACAATTTTGAGCCTTTCTAG
>CAYZIQ010000141.1:0-7059 GCA_964478375.1 uncultured Chloroflexus sp.
CCAGAATAGCTTCTTCGATTACCGCGATGTCATTCAGGTTGGAACTGAAATCCAGGTCCTCCGAGAAACGGGGGCTGTTGTAGAGTATGCGTAAGGCGGTCCCACCCTTGAAAAAAATGTGATCTGTTCCCTGTTGCTGGTAGAAATAGGAGAGAAAGAGATGCTGGAAATACTCGCGGCGGAGATTGAGCTCGGTGGTCTGCAGTTTCGTGGCCAATACTTTTAGGGTTTCATCGGAGATCATAGGAGCTCCTCCAGGAGTTTGTTCAGGTTGGGCCTTTGATACAGGCTGGCGTAGCGGAAGGCTTTTTGCTTATCCAGATTGGCCAGGTACAGGCGATCATTTGCTGATTTCTTACCGAGAGAGACAAAATACAGATAGTCCACCAGCGCCTTTTCTGCTTCGGCCACCAACACGGTTCGCTGACCTCTATTGGCAGGGGAGTAGCCGGTAAAAGCTTCTCGCTTGATCGTGAAGTAGGAAAATGTCCGCTCCCCAACAGCAAAAGTGCGGGTAGGCTTGGTGGTAGCCGAAGTAATGGTGTGGAGCATTTCTGGCAAGATGTTGTACATCCCCAAGGCATATTCAAAGGAAAGGTAGGAGGGTCGGTAAAGCTGGTTGGCAATCTCCTCCTCTGGAGGCGGATCAGTTTTCAGAGTATAGAGTCCTTTCTTCAAGCGCAAGAAGAGGCCAGCCCGTGTATGTTCCTCGAGAAAGTATTTCGTCTGAAAGCGGCTCGTGCGGAAGATACGCTGGAAATCCTGGGGAGTAAAGATAACCGCTCCCATGCGTAAGAGTTCCTGACGGACCGATAACGGTTTCAGTAAGGTGTACATTGTTACTCCTTTCTGAAACAATTATAGCATCTATTTTTGGTGCACGACCGGATGTTTCGCCATCGGTTTCTTACCTGATCATGTGTCACTGACAACCGGATATTCTATTCTCATAATGGGTCAGCGACGGGTGAGTGGAATAGTCAGAAAAAGATGAACAGGCGGGTAGCCTGTTCATCAGACGGGCGGATAGCCTATCCACGCAACGTTCCCCGAACTCCGACTTGGGCAGTCCCTTCGATGAACTCAGGGCGAGCCTCCACTTGCCCTATCGCCGCGAGTGTGCCAGGGGAACGAGTGTCCCGCTGGCACAGGGATGGCGAAGAACGACGTGGAGGCAGGAAAAGGAGGAGAAGAAACGTCGCGCGGTACGCGGCTGCGTACCAGTTCCCCTGGCCGATCGTGAGCCGGCATGGGAGGCGTGAAACCCTCCACAGGGGAAGGTCAATCTTCGTTCGGGGTCTTTCGTTTCGCCGAGGCGTAGACGATCACGGCAGCCGCCTCGAGGTGGGTGGTCTCCTGCTGGGCGGCGATCTCCTGCATCCGCTCCGCGTTGGGCAGGCGCTGCATCAGCTCCACAACGGCGGAGCTGCCGGTGCGCAGCAGGGCCTCGTGCAAGGTCTGGCGGTAGCCGCGGTCGCGTAACGCGCCGGTCACGCGCAGGCGATCCTTCAGCCGCGCAGCCACCTCCCGCCCGCCCGTGGTCTTCCCGGCGGGCAGCAGGATGGTGACGTAGTGCGGCTTGCGCCGCGGGCGGCCGTAGTTGCCGCGCCCTTGGGTGACGGGTGTATGCCGGTCGTAGACCGCCAGGCGCAGGTAACGGTCCTCGCTGTGCGTCCAGGCGCGAGCGACAATGCCCTCGACGACGACGCGGTTGATGCCAGTCGCCTGCCCGGCAAGCCTGCCGTCCGCCTCCAGCAGCGTCAGTTCCTCCACGTTGAACATGGTATTGACGCGCTTGAAGGCAATCGCCTGCCAGCCGGGGCGGTCATCCGGCGGAAGTCCGTCCAGGAAACCAGGCTCTCCGGCCGCTTCGAGGAACTTGCGGAGGGTCTCCTCGAATTCTGTGTGGGTCAGATAGCCGGCGACCTGTACCACATCGCCGGCTTGCAGCGAGAGGTCCTGGCCCTGGACGGTTCCGCCAGAGAAACGTAAGGTGACATAACAGGATTGGGCGTCTTCGGTTTCCACAACCTGGCCGCGCAGGGAAACGCGCAGGCGGGCGAACACGTCGCCGCCGCGTCCCCAGATCTTCTGGATCGTTCCGGCCGCGCTGGCCGCGTTCATGTCGAACTGCTCGTCGGGACGCCGCAACGGACGAGCGGGGGAAGGTTTGCTCATGGTTTACTCCAGAGTGAAAGGGTGGGGTATCGAAAATACCCGCAAGTGGCAACCGACATGGCTGCCATAAAAGACTCATGTTGTAGGTTGGTAAAGTACAGTAACGGGAGACAGCGAATGATGTCATCCCAGGAAGCTGGCAGATCAGGGAGATGGGTCATCTCCCTGAAAGGTTGCGCAGAACCGTTGCCGGAGTGGTTTCGCGTTCAGCGACCACCAGGGTGGAGCTAGGCCGCAGTGGACTGGGGCTTGCGTCCGTTGCCGCCATGCGCCGCGACGAGCGCCGCAGCCGCCTGTTTCAGGGCTTCCTTGGCCGCATCGCCGCCGGTGGTCATCTGGGTGGCATACCACTGGACGATGTTCATCGGCTGGTCGGCTAGTTTCTGGCCCTTGCGCTGCCCGACGGGGATGATGAACTCGGCAGCGGGCTGGGGAGAAGCCTCAGCAGCCGGTTCGATCTCCTCGATCTCATCGGTGGGAGCAGCCGCCGGTTTCGCAACCGGTGCAGCCTTGGCCGTAGGTTTCGCGGCCGGGGTCGCGACCTTTGCCGTTCCCTTTACGGTCTTGTGGGAACGCTTACCCAGGTAGACCGACTCTTGGAAGCCGATGTTCGAGACCGCGTTGCCGATGGCGTTGGTGATGGCGCCCTTCATGGCGTAGGAGGCGTGGCTGTTGTCGCTGCCACCCGAGGCATCCACCGAACAATTGAACACCTCATTGCCGTCGGTGATCTTGTACCAAAAACGCAGGTGCTTCAGGTTGGCGATCACCACCTCACGTTGACCGCTCTGGGTCTTGCGTGTCTCGTTGCGGATCTCCATGTTGTCGGGGTCGTACTCGTAACCCCAACCGATGCCGCACAGGCCAAAGACCTCGTTGAGCACCTTGCGCATATAGTTCGGGTCAATGTCGGTCAGGTCGGCGCCGCCCGGCACAGCCGTGTAGGCGTCAGCCGGCAATTGCTCGTCGAGCCTGGTGATGGCCGCCTCGTAGCTCAAGCCTGTCAGGGTTTGAAAGCTCTTGATATCCATCTGGATTCCTCCGTTCGAAAGTGGCGCGTCCCGGTCACAGCGGGACGCAGGATGTAAATTGCGTCCCATCTGTGCATGGGCTGGCGCGCCAGGACGGAGTTCTCGGCTTTGCTCGAACCGTCTCGGCGTGTTGGTAAGGTTCTGTGCCTGCCTCCCTAGAGGAGGCTTGCCGGGCTGTTGGCCCGCGTCAGCCCGTCTATCCTGCGGAAAGGCGGGCTCACGTCGGCCTGCAGCCGTGCTTTGGGAAGGCTACCACTCCTCCAGCCAGAGCGGGGTTTCGGCGTGGATGGTGGCGTACTTGACCTTGACCAGTGTTTCCAGGTCGGTCGCCAGGCCACTCAGGTGATCCAGGCGGCAGTCGCCGGTCAGCCGCTGCCTGGTCGCTGGCGTAGCTGCGCACAGGGCAACCTTTCCACCGTTCAGCTCTGCCTGGTTGCGCCACTTGGCCGGGTTCTCTTTTTGTCCCAGCTCCACTTCCACGTAAAAGTGCTGTTCGCTGTGCCAGATGCGCAGGTCGGGGATGGCGTTGGTCTCGTCCACCGGCGGCAAGACCTGTGTGGCCCAGCCGCGCTTGCGGGCGTGCAGGGCGAAGATCAACACGGCCAGGGTATGTTCTGGGAAGCGTTCGCCCTCGTGCAGGCGGATCAGGCGCTCCCAGTCCGTTTCCAGCGGTGGCTGGCTGAAAAGAACCTCGAATAAGCGTGCGCCGTCGGGGGAGAGCCTAAGCAGCTTTAGTGCAGAACGCGGCGCGGAGAGGGCCAGCTTCTCGGCGATGACAAAGCCCTTCTCGCCCAGGTCGTCCAGGATGCGACGCAGGGAGCCGGAGCCGGGCGAGGCGCCGGAGATGCAGGCCAGCACGTCGGCGATCTCCAGTTGCGCGTTAAGCCGCCAGTGGCCGATCAGGTAAAGCGCGATCCAGTAACGCTGGTAGGCGCGGGCGAGATCGGCGCCTTTCCGCCCGTTGCCGTCCAGCGCCTTGCGGAAAGCCGCCGGGCAGGATTTGGGCAGCGAAGGCAGCCGGTTGCGCACGTCAGCAACAAGGTCCGCTAAGCAGGGCGTGGCTTCCGCAGGGAGGTCAATCCGATCTTCGTCCGATGACTCTTCAACACGCGCTGATTCCTGGACAAGCAGAAGTTGACGCGCTTCGACTGGGGCAGCCTGCTCCTGCTCTGCGCCGAGCGCAGGCGGACGAGACTCAGGCTGTTTTGCTGCTTGCATCTTGGATTTCAACTCCTCGATCTGCTGCAACAGGTCGCGCTCACGCCTGGCAGCGTCGGGATCGCGCCATGGCTGGACGAGCGGCTCGACCTGCGCAAAGAAGGCGCGCCACTCGTCCGGCGTCCAGAAGGCTGGCAAGGATGGGTCTTTGCGCCGGATGGCTTCCAGGCGGACGCCATCGAAGCGCACAGCCAACTCCAACAGCAACTGGCGCAATTCGCGAGAGGTCGCTTCGGCGCGGGCGCGCATTTCGCGCTCGTCGGCCAGCAGGTCGGACAAGGCCCTACCATGTTCGACCGGCAGCGTCGAGTTCATCGGCGTTACAGTGAAGTGCATTGGAACAGAGGTCAAGGTATCCATCATTTCAACAGCTCAATGGCCTTCTGTAACGAAGCCAGGGCGGTATCCCTGTCCAGGATGCCGCTTGCCCAGTCGCGCACGTCCTGGGCGGCCTGTCCCAGCGCTGCCCGCGCCGCTTCCAGGGCGGGGTCTCCATCCATCGTTCCGGTATGGTGCAGGATGCTCTCGGCGAGGAGTTGGACGGTCACCGGGTTCGGTTGGCCGTTCAGCGCCTGGCTCAACTGGTCAGCGTCAGCGCGCAGCGTCTCCAGCTCATGCTGGTAAGCGCGTTCGGCCTTCAGCAGCCGCCAGTCCTGCCAGGTGAGTAGGTGTGACGCGCTGGCATCTGAATCTGGCGTGAACGCCCGGCCCAGGAAAGCCAGACCGACCAGGAGCAGGAGGAACACCCCAATGCCAATGGTGTACCAAGTAGTCTGCTTCTTGCCAGTCAGGTCAAGCTCGATTTCCATAGGTTATGGCAAGGTGCGCACGCTCATTTCCGAAACCGTCCGCACTATGGCGTTCATGGACGGCGTCATCGGCACGAAATGAGCGACTGTGGCCGTACCAGTGCAATAAGCAGTGGCAGCGCCGGCGATGCTCACTGCCAGGCCAGGGCTGAACTGCACCGCGCTGGCATCCTGCAAGGTGGCGGAAAAGACCATGCTCGCCTGGGAACGCGCCAGGGTTGGGTTGATCTGGCGGGTTCCGCTCTCGCGGAAGGTCGGCACGTCCAGGGCATCGGCTGCCGCCTGGCAGGCGGCGTCGGTGGCGGTTTGCAGGTGGGTGCGCACATACATCAACCGCGCCACGTCAATGCTCAGGCTCGATAACGGGATGCCGACGAACAACATCAGCGCCGCGATCCAGGCGTACATGCTGCCACGACGGTCTCGTAGTAACATCTTGGACACCTCACCAGCCTTCCTGGCGGAAAGTGGCAGTTGCCAATCCTTGGATATCGCCGCCAATCCCATCTCCTCCGAAGAACGAGAGTAGCGGTCCCATGTAGTTCGGCACGCTCCAGGTCACTTTCACGGTAATGCGAGCGCCGGGGAAGCCCCCGCCTGCAACCGATACCCCGTACTCACCGACGGGCGCATTGGAGATCGAGGCCATTGCTGCTGCATAGGCTGCTCCCCCCGCGCCTTGCTGAGTAACACTGCCAGTGCGTGCACCATAGTTGGCGGCGTTGGAGGCGTTCACGCTGGCAAAACCAGCCACCGAAAGATTCATCAGGGCAATGGTAACCAGCACGACCACCGGCAGGGCGATGGCTGCCTCGGCATAGCTGGAAGCCCGCCGCTCGCGGAACAGACTCATCGGATGTCTTCTAGATGCCTGCGGTCACGGTTTGGATAATATCCACGATCCGCCCGCCGAAGGCCATGAAAGCAGCAACGCCGGCCAGGACAATCACCACAGCGAGCACGGCGTATTCGCCGTAGTCAGCTCCAGAACAGTCGAGGAGCAGTCGCCTGGATTGAGTGAACATGACAACCTCCTGGTAAAGGAAATAAAAAAAGGCGCGTTTCCACATGGAAACACACCTCAATTCGAGGGCATTATAGCGATTTCGAGCAGAAAAGTCAAGCCGGTTGCGAAAGCCATAGCAACCACGCCTGGAATACGGATGGAAGGCGATCTCCGCAGCAAGATAGCAAGCAGACCCCAAAGCCCCAGGCCAAGTATGGCAGCCAGGCCACCCAGAGGCCACAGCCCCCACAGCCCGGCCAGAATCTTGACATCCGCTCCGCCCAGCCAGCCCAGCCGCCAAAACAGGAGGAATGACAGGATTGCCAGGGCGGGAATGGGCAAATGGCCGCACAACCACCAGCCGGCGGCTCCGGCAAGGCCGAGGAGAAACAAGGGGATGGTGATCCAGTTGCTCACCTCGCGCCGGCGCCAATCCTGCTGCCCTCCCAGGATGACCAGAGCAGTCAAGGCAAAGTGCAGTAGATCAGGCATCCTCTCCTCACGGTTGCTGCGCAGCCGACTCGCCAAAACGGCGCACATTCTCGATGTAAGCGACGGTATCGCAGCCGCTCTCGAAATGGCGGGAGACGTGTTCCCAATCCAGAGCCTCACCTGCCTGCCAGGTCGCGCCGAGGGCGGCATACAGGCAGCCCACCCCGGCATGGTAGTTGGCCAGGGTGTAACGCCACAGATCGCTGTCGCTGAAAGCGACCTCCGCCGGCAGGCCGGTCAGGTTGCGCAGGCCCTGCCGCACCTGGCGCTGGTTGGCGAGCACCGCCTCGGCAAACACCGGGATGCTCGCTCCCGCCTTCTGCAA
>CAYZIQ010000142.1:0-6927 GCA_964478375.1 uncultured Chloroflexus sp.
GCTGATTTCTGGCAATAAAACGACTAAAGCCGTCACTACGAAAAAAGACACCTTCATGTTTCTAAGCCAACAACGCCAGCGTCTCGCCAGCGTCTACCACGAGTACCCGCCTGCCTTCTGGACCGTGGTGGTGGTCAATTTCATTGATCGCCTGGGCGGCTCGCTGCTGTTCCCCTTCTTTGCCTTGTATGTAACCAAAAAATTCAGCGTCGGCATGACCGAGGTGGGCGGACTGTTCGCCATCTGGTCGGCTGCCAGTTTCATTGGCGGGTTTCCTGGCGGCGCGCTGACCGACCGCCTGGGGCGAAAGGGGATGATCATATTCAGCCTGGCGGCAACCTCCTTCGCCAGCCTGTCGCTGGGTCTGGTCAACACCATCGGGCTTTTCTTCGTGGTGGGATTCATATCCGGCATTTTCACCGAAATCGGCAGCCCAGCCTATCAAGCCATCGTTGCTGACATCTTGCCGGAAGAAAAGCGTACCCAGGGGTACGGCATCATCCGGGTTGCATTCAACCTGGCGGTCGTTTTTGGGCCGGTCATCGGCGGGTTTATCGCCACGCGTTCGTACCTGGCGCTCTTCATCACCGACGCGGTCATCAGCCTGGGCGCGGCGGCGGTCGTTCTTTTCGCCATCGCGGAGACCAAGCCTGAGGTCCGGCCCGGCGCCGAGCCGGAGACGGCAGCCGAATCCTTCGGCGGCTACCTGCACGTGCTGCGCGACGCACCGTTCATGGTGTTCGTCATCATCAGCACACTGGCATGGCTGGTCTACATGAACATGAACACCACGTTGGGTGTTTACCTGCGCAACGTACACAGCATCCCCGAATCGGGCTACGGCTGGATCCTCAGCCTGAACGCGGCGATGGTGGTGCTGTTCCAGTTCCCGATCACGCGACGCATCGAGAAGCGAGCGCCCATGCGCATGATGGCATTCGGCGCGGCGCTGCTGGCGGCCGGCTTCGCCATGTACGGTTTCTTCTCCGCCTACGTCATATTCTTGGCAGCGATGGCGGTCATCACGGTCGGCGAGATGGTCATGATCCCAGTCTCGACCGCGCTGATTTTTCGGTTCGCCCCGCAAGAAATGCGCGGACGTTATAGCTTCGTGTATGGGCTTTCCTGGGGGGTCTCGTTTGCTGCCGGGCCGGTCCTGGCCGGGCTGATCTTGGATAATCTCGATCCAAACTGGCTGTGGTATGCCTGCGGGCTGCTCGGCATGGCAGCAGCGCTTGGATTCCTGGCCCTGGATCGGCGCAACCACGCGGTAGCCGCACAGGAAAGAGGTGCGAAATGAAATGGAACGGGGGTACGAACGGCCAATGGGAGTATGCCACTGGGATTTTCACGACAATGTTGGACTTGCTGACAGACCTGCGGCGATAATCAATCAAAAATCCCGGCGTACCGAACGCCGGGAGACTGCTTTCTCACACCGATTGCTGCCCCTGCGCAATTCCCTGTAGCGGGGAGCCTTTTCATTTACATCCAACGACATTCCAAAGTGTTGTAGCACAGCAAAAGAGCAGAATGTTTCGCTTGCAATTTGTTCGAAAGGGCAGAAAGGAGAGGAACACGAACTCATGAGGCATTCCAAGAATCATTTTCAGAAATCCGGTCGTTCATTCGAAAAGGAGATAAACCATGAAACTCAACATTTTTATGATCATCACCGCCATCATCGCGGCCCTCTTCGGCCTGGCATTCTTGCTAGTGCCTGTCCAGACCATGTCCATGTACGGTGTCACTCTTGACATCCCTGGGCAGTATCTCGGAAGATACCTGGGCTCGGCCTTCCTCGGTCTCGCGGCGATAATGTGGTTCGCAAGAAGTGCCACAGGGGACAATGCGCTACGCGCTATCCTGCTGGGCGGCTTTGTCGTCACCCTGACCGGCTTCGTTGTTGCACTGTTCGACAAATTCCTTGGAGTGGGGAACGTGGTCGTCTGGTCCACTGTCGTGATCTACCTCCTCCTGGCAATCGGCTTTGGCTACTTCTACTTTGGGAAGCCGAAGTAACCGATAAACCGATACAACAATGCTTCCGAACCGATCATGGTTCGGAAGCATTGTTTTTCCGTACGGGGGGAGAAATAACGCTATTTCACCAGTTGTTCAAGCATCGCCGTCGTCAGCGACTTGGGACGCTCGATGGGCTGGCCCAGGGCGCGCGCCCAGACCAGGTTGGCGGTCACTCCAAGCGCGCGGCCGACGCCGAACAGCACCGTGTAGAAATCGAACTCGCGCACGCCATAGTGATATTGCAGCGCGCCGCTGATGGCATCCACATTGGGGGCTGGATTCTTGGCCTTGCCCTGTTCTTTCAACACCTGCGGCACGACCTCGAAGACCATGTCGGCGATCTGCACCAGCGTATCGTCCGGGAAGCGTTCTTTGGCGAACTTCATTTGGGCGGTGAAGCGCGGATCCGGGACGCGCAGCACGGCGTGCCCGTAGCCGGGGATGACCTTGCCGCTTTCGAGCGTATCCCAGGCGTACTTGCGAAGCTGCTCCTTGCTCGGCACGCCGCCAAACAATTCGCGCACGCCGATCAGCCAGCCCAGGCATTCCTGGTTCGCCAATCCATGTAGCGGGCCAGCCAGTCCATTCAAGCCAGCCGAGAAGGCATAGTAGGCATCCGCCAGCGAAGAGCCGACCAGGTGCGTGGCGTGTGCGCTGACGTTGCCGCTTTCATGGTCGGAGTGGATGATGAAGTACAGGCGTGCCAGCTCCTCGTAGCCCTCCTCCTTCATGCCCATCATGCGGGCAAAGTTCGCGCCCCAGTCCAGATTCGGATCTACCTGTGGAATTTCGCCACCGTTGTACTTCAGGTTATAGATAAAAGCCGCAATGACGGGCAGCTTGGCGGTCAGGTTCAGGCTGTCCTCCAGCATCGGCTCCCAGTATTCTTCCTTGCGCATACCCTCGTGATAGCGGCGGGCGAACTCAGACTGGGTTTGCAGCGACTGTACCGCCAGTGTGAAGAGCGTCATCGGGTGAGTTTCCCTGGGCATGGCGCGCAGTGCATCGTAGACATGCTGCGGAATGGCGCTGCGCCTGGCCCATTCCGCCTCGACGGCGCAAGCCTGTTCTTCCGTCGGAATCTCGCCCACCAGCAACAGGTAATACAAACCGCCAACGAGAGGCATTTTGGCGCCACTTGGCTTGGGCAATTTCGACAAAACCTCAGGGATGGAGTAGCCCCGGAAGCGGATGCCCTCCGCCGGGTCCACGTACGAGATGTCCGTCACCATGACCTTGGCGTCGCGCATCCCGCCATAGATCTGGCCGATGGTGACCTGGTCCACCACTACATCGCCGTGATCTTTGACCAATTTTTTGACGCGCTCGCGCCATTCCGGGAGCTGCGCGGCAATCTTATCGTGCAAGATCATCACCATACCTCCAAAAACCCTTACCCCCGGCCCCTCTCCCAACCCTTCGGCTCCGCTCCCTGGCCTGACCGCCAGGGCAGGCAGGGCGGGCTTTGGGAGAGAGGTGCAGGGGCGAGGGGAATCAGATCTTTACCAACTGATGCAACACGCCGATGCTCTCCTTAACTGAGGCGGCCGATTTCTTCAGGGCAGCCTTTTCGTCATCGGTGAGCTTATACTCGTGAATCTTTTCGACGCCCAGCCGTCCCAACTGCACCGGAACACCAAAAAAGATATCTTTCAACCCATACTCGCCTTGCATGTAAGCCGCTGCCGGGACGATCAGGTGCTTATCTTTCAAAATGGCTTCAGCCATCTGCGCAATGGCCGCTGCGGGCGCGTAATAGGCCGAGCCGGTCTTGAGCAGGCTGACGATCTCGCCGCCGCCCTTGCGGGTGCGCTCGACGATGGCAGCCAGACGGTCAGAGGACAGGATCTCGTTCAATGGGATGCCGGCGACGTTCGAATGGCGCGTCAGCGGGACCATTTCGTCCCCGTGGCCGCCGAGCACGTAACAGGCGATGTTCTCCACGCTGACGCCGGTCTCCAACGCGACGAAGGCGCGCATCCGCGCCGAATCCAGGATGCCTGCCTGTCCCACCACGCGTTGAGGCGGCAGCTTGCCGACCTTCATCGTTAGGTAAGCCATTGTATCCAGCGGATTGGTCAGAACGATAAATATGGCTTCTGGCGAATACTTGAGCGATTCGCGCGTCGCCTTGCCGACGATCTCGGCGTTAGTCGTCAACAGGTCTTCGCGGCTCATCCCCGGTTTGCGTGGGATGCCAGCCGTGATGACGACAATATCCGAGCCTTTGGTGGCAGCGTAGTCGTTGCTGCCCACCACGGCGACATCCTTGCCGAGTACTGGCATAGCCTCCAGCAAGTCGAGCGCCTTGCCCTGCGGCATCCCCTCGACCACGTCCACCAGCACCAAGTCAGCGATCTCGCGTTCCGCCAGCCAGGCCGCCGATGTGGAGCCGGTCATCCCGGCGCCGATAACGGATATTTTGCTCATTTTGCCTCCATAAATTCTGGAATGCAGCCGCTTGCTGCTGCAAATGCGGAAGCTTGCTTCCGCAGTCCAAAGAGTGATTTATACTACAGAGTTGACCAGAATGGTATGATTTTTGTCACAAAAAAGAGGCGGGATTCTATCCCGCCCCCGATTATTTGCTTTCATGCTCCAAAAATCTTGTTGCCATGATGGCCGCCGCCGCACCCATGCCGGCCGAGGTGATCACCTGCCGGAAGATCGGATCGCAGGCCTCGCCGGCCGCGTAGACGCCCGGCACGCTGGTCTGCATCTTGTCATCCACTTTGATGTAACCCTTCTCCATTGCCAACTGTCCTTCGAAAAGCTGCGTGTTGGGCGTGTGGCCGATGAAGATGAAAATGCCATCTGTCGGCGTAGTCGTCTCCTCGCCGGTTTTTACGTTCTTCAGGCGTACGGCCTCGACTTTCTCCTTGCCGACGATTTCAGCCACAACTGTATCCCAGATGAAGTTCATCTTAGGATTTTCCTGCGCCCGCTTTTGCAGCACTGCGCCAGCGCGCAAACTGTCGCGCCGGTGGATGACCGTCACCGAGGAGGCATAGCGGGTCACGAACAGGCCCTCTTCCAGGGCCGAGTCCCCGCCGCCGACCACGACCACTTTCTTATCCTTGAAGAACCAGCCATCGCAGGTGGCGCAGTACGAGACTCCTTTGCCGGTCAATTCGGCTTCGCCGGGAACGTTTAAATGGTTGGGGTTGGCTCCGGCAGCGACGATGAGCGCATCAGCGGTGTACTCGCCGTTATCGGTCGTGACCCTGAACGGCCGCTGCGAAAGATCCACCGTGTTGGCCGAATCGAACTCGACGCGCGCCCCGAAGCGTTCGGCCTGCTTTTGGAAGAGGTCGCCCAGCTCCGAGCCGCCCACGCCTTCGGGGAAGCCGGGATAGTTCTCGATGGTATAGGTCAGCGCGACCTGGCCACCGAGCTGCATCCCGCTGAGCACCAGCGGCTGGAGTTCGGCGCGCGCCGCGTAGAGTGCGGCGGCTAGTCCTGCCGGGCCTGCGCCGAGGATGAGCACCTTGACGTGCTGGGGATCGGCTTTGGAAGTGGAGAATCCGCTCAAGTTGAACATTTATCACCTCACGCGATTGCATTGTATCAGATGCGGAGAAGGGAGGAAAGTTGCAATCGCTGCTCCATTATATTCACGACAAAGGCATTGCAAAATTGTGCGCCGGACTTGAGAAGAATAAACAAACCATGATATAATATCCTTACAAGTATAGTTCGATAAGGAGACGTAAAATGGAAACTGCTACGATTTCGACCAAATACCAGATCGTCATTCCGCGAAAAATTCGGGAAGCTTATGAAGTCAAACCCGGATACAAGGCTGTCTTTATCCCGTTCGAGAATACCCTGCGTGTGTTTTTCGTCCCGCCGATCCAGCAGGCGCGCGGTATGTTTCCCGGGCTGGATACCAGCGTAGAGCGCGAAGAGGAGGATCGGGTATGAATGTGGTCGATTCCTGTGGCTGGCTGGAATATTTCGCCAACGCCAGCAATGCTGACTTCTTTGCACCTGCCATTCAAGATGAAGAGCATTTACTCGTACCCTCCATCTGCTTGTACGAAGTGTACAAATGCCTTCACCAGCAAAATGGCAAGCAAGCAGCGCTCGAAGGCATCAGCCGCTTGTATCGCGGCAATATGATCGAGATCAGCGATGAAATTGCCCTGCAGGCAGCGCAACTCTCTATCGAAAAAAGCTTACCGATGGCAGATAGCATCATCCTTGCCACAGCCCGCGCCTACGATGCGGTACTCTGGACCCAAGATGAACACTTCGAAGAGATCGAAGGTGTAAGGTACATAAAGAAAAAAGCGTGATCCAAATCCAAGGTTAGTACAGAGGGCTGCTATCCTCTCAAAAGGAGGTGTTCATGAGCCCCACCAAGATTGTCTTTCCTCTATTGATCCTGCTCATCATGGTGCTGGCGTGCAATTTACCAGGGGAGGATTCCCCAACATTACTCCCCCTGGGGGCATACGGCAACCTTGATGCACTCGATGTCGAGCCATCGTCAGGGAATGGACAATTTCGCGCTAAGCTACTGTACTATGAAGGTGCTGAAAGTATCTGGGTGACCTGTGCTTATACGCTGAAAGACTCGGCGACCTTTATTCCCGTGATCATCGGCACATTCCAAACCGAGCAGGGCGGTGGAAACAAAAGCCTCACTATGGATTTCAGCGAAACCAGACCAGGCCAATATCTGGCTTATTGTGAAAGCGGCGGACAGGAATTGGAGCAGGGATTCCGGGTCGTTTCGCCTTATTCCGGCAGCTATTCATGCCAGGATTGCTTCTCTTCCGCGTGGACGGATGTGACGGCGATACCTCAGGCGCCCCGCCGCATGGGCGGGAATCACATCAGCATCACCATCAATGATGATGGGCTGGTCACCGCCGCGAACATTTACGTCGAAATCTT